>CAVJCN010000264.1:0-1975 GCA_963647945.1 Absicoccus sp.
GAAGTATATAGAGGAAATTTTAAAATGAGAAAAATTGACGAAACAGGACTGAAATTATGCAAAATTCAAGGAGGGGTTTTTGCAACTTCATTAACCGAAACGGATTGCAGCTCCTTAATCTTCATAAGAAGATTTATGTATTCGCAGGTTGCACAGCGCATGGACAGCGGCGGATTCCTTTTTGAAGCCTGCGAGGTGAGGCAAATTTTTGAAGAAATCGATGAAGCCTTCGGTGCCAGCTCCTATGGCAAAGAAAAATACTCCGAGTCGGAATTATACTGGATCGGCTACCTTTATCGCTACTGGTCATATACTTATCAAAAAAACGGTAAGCAGGTATACAGGCTCATAGAAAGATAGCCAGGGGTGGTTGCAAGGTCTGAAATGTAAAAAACTTGTTATTAACATTTGTTAATAACAAGTTTTTTTCTCTTTATTTGCGAGCATATTGACATTTTAAACAAGTAAATCATAATCTAGCAAATCGTAAACTACTAAAATTGCGTGCGGGTAGGCGGCGCCGCCTTAGCACCTACGATCCAGCCTTAGTTTGTGTCTGCGCTTCCGCCGGAATCCCCACCGGTCGGCTGCTCTGAGCTGCCCTTTGAAGCCTCGCCGGCATTTTCATCGGAACTGCCACTTGGTGCTTCCCCGGCATTTCCGTTCGCCTCGCCGCCGGGCGGCTGCATCGAACCCTCACGGTCGCCGCCACCCGGGTCTTGATTGGAGCCGCTGCTCGGGGCCGTACCCGAATCACCATTGGAATTGCCGCCCGGGCCTCCGCCTTCTCCACCGCCAGAGCCACCGCCTCCTCCGTTCATTACCCCCATAACCGTAAGGTCGATGGATGAGGCATCAATCAGCGCGGAGGAATCTTCCTCTTGGCCGCTTCGGGTTGACGGAATCGTGCCATCCAGCTGTCCAAGTACGCTCTCTGCCCGGAGGGAAACAGTTTCCTTTAGCATCGATGCGGCGGCGGTATATTCGTCATAAGAATAGAAGGCTGTAGGGTCTGTTTCAATCAAATCGTCTATCTGCGATGTAATGCGGGACACCGTGTTTTCAAAGGCTCCGCCGCCTACATATTCCTCCGCAAGCTGCCGCAAATATTCGTGGTACTGCGCCAAATACTCCTCGTTTGAAAGCAGCGACATGAAGAACTGCCGGTCTTCCGTGCTTACCGCCGAGGTGAAAGGCGTATCGATGGGGAAGTTGATCACATCGCTTGAGCCCGCGGACTGGAAGCCGCCGAAGGCGAGGTTATAGTCCCATGGAATGATATTCAGCTGAGAATCCGATTCGTACAGATAATAGTTGTGCGCCATGTTGCCGGACAGGCTGTCGAGGTTTACCACGAAGGTGTGAACCGCCATATAGCGCAGCACATTGTCAACGTCCATATATTTTGCCAGTGTGTTCGTATCTGCGTCCTCGCCGCATATTTTTTTCAGAGCCTTTACGACCCTGCTGTGATCCTTGTCGGTGGTGTTGAACACGCTGCCTTCCCAGATTGCATCGTAGCTGTCCAGGCTGTCGTCAACATAATTGAGGTTTGCACCGCCTCCGGAGCCCATGTCGCCAGAGCCGCCACCTTCGCCGCCGCCCTGCATTTCTCCGCCTTTGCCGCCGCCGGAGTCACCTTGTGGCGGCTGACCGCTTGGCTTTCCGCCGCCCGAGGCATCCATACTGCCCCCGCTGTCTGAACCGCCGGGCTTTTCAGGGGGCTCAACCCTCGGCTTTTCCCCCGAGAAGCCGGATTTTCCATCCGGATTGTTTACGGCATTCGTATCGCCACCGGAATTGCCGGAACCACTGGAATTCGCGGCGGTGTTCGCAACGCCCACTTCACCGGAAGCAGCCACGGCACTCGCCTTGCCTACATCACCGGAATCCGCCGCGGCACTCGCTTTGTCGGAATCGCCGCCCATAAACTCGGACATATCTCCGTCCCAGTCCTTCATCTTGCCCGGGCCGC
>CAVJCN010000264.1:2484-3613 GCA_963647945.1 Absicoccus sp.
ATGGTGATGCCCGATGCCGAAGCCTTCGCCGTTTCCCCGAAAACCAGCATGAAAATCAGCAGACACGCCAGAGCCAGCGCCGTAACGGACATAATTATTTTGCCGATATGCTTATTATCAATCATAAAAATCACTCCTATGACATATATTCGCCGTTATAGCTTATCAGCGCCGCGCTTTCCACCCCTGAAATTCCGCCGATCTTGCTTACAAATGCGGTGGAAGCGTCTTTGAGCTTAACCTCGTAGGAAAGCTCGATCCCCTTTGGGGTTACGGTTTTCGCCTTGATGACATATTTTGCGGCGGCAGCTTTTATTTCCTCTGCCGCAGCCTTTTCCGCATCTTCGTTAGCAAGGTTCAGCACCAGCATATAGGGATTTTCGTGGGTCTTGCGGCTTGCCATGATGAAAAGCACCGCACCGATGATGATTGAACCCACAAGGGCAAGAGGAATCAGCCCCGCGCCGACAACGATACCGGCAGCCAGCGCCCAGAAAAGGAACACGATTTCGATCGGCTCCTTGATTGCCGCACGGAATCTCACGATGGACAGGGCGCCGACCATACCAAGGGAAAGAATCACATTGGAGGTTACTGCCATAATTACCAGGGAAGTTACCAGGGAAAGCCCGATCAGCGTCAGTCCAAAACTGGAAGAATACATGATCCCCGCAGAAGTCTTCTTATAGATAAGGAAGATAAAAAGTCCGATTACAAGGGCGCAGGCCATACCAAGCAGCGTGTCAAGAATTGAAAAGTCCGTTACGCTTTCCAAGAAGCTCGATTTGAATACATCATTAAAAGTCATAATAAAAATCTCCGTTCCGCCGTTTATCCGGCTTAGTTATTGAATAAAGTTCCGCCGATGTCTTTCGGCTAAAAGAATAAATGATTTTGCCATCACACCATTCCTCGGCATGAGGCGTATTTTGAAAAGGCTTGAAGCCTTGTGCAATGTGGCTGGACGATATGCCTGATAATTTCCGGCAAAAATTCATCGTATTTTACTTCCATGATCATCAGCGAATCTCCCAGAGGCGCAGGTGAGGGCTCAAAGAACCAGTCCGGGGAAAGCCCCGTGGATATGTCCGAGTCGAAGGTTACTCGCACGTTCCCCGCAGGATAGACG
>CAVJCN010000265.1:0-3609 GCA_963647945.1 Absicoccus sp.
GCTTGAGGAGGAAACGGAAAAGCTCCTTGCCGAGGGAATCCGAAAATTCAAAGAAACCAAGGAAGCCAAAGAGGAAAACAAAGAAGGAAACGAAGAAGAATCTAAAAAAGCAGCTGAAAAAGCAGCTGAAAGAGAAGCTAAAAAAGAAGCTAACGAGGAAGTTAAATAAGAGGTGAGAAGATGTCCGAAAATATGCAGGAACTGAAACGCCGAATGAGGAGCATCGAGAGTACCGAGCATATCACCAACGCTATGCGTCTGGTTTCCGCCTCAAAATATAAAAAAGCCAAGAATGCTTTTGACAAAACCAGTGCTCAAATACGGGAGATTTCCCAAACCATGGAAAAAGTCATGGCAGCTGCGGCGAGCATGATAGAGGAGGACGAAAATCCCGACGGCGAAGAGAAGGGCAAGAAAGGCAAGACTCTGATTATAGCCATCACCGGAAACCGCGGACTTTGCGGGGGTTTTAACGCAAATGTCATAAAGCAGGTTGCCGCAAAAGCCGAGGAAATATCAAAACAAAAGGTTGAGATTTATGCCATCGGAAACAGAGGCCGAGACTATTTTGAACACAACGGTTACGAAATTGTCGGCGAGTGCATGGAGGCTCCGGAGAAGATCACCTTTGCAGAGGCAAGGGAAATTGCAAGGCCTATCATCGAGAAATTCCAAAGCGGTGAGGTTTCGGAGGTGCTTTTGGCACATACCGCCTATATAAATTCCCTCAAACAGGAGCCGGTGATCAAGAAACTGCTGCCCCTTGGGGAAAGCGGGTTTGACACGGAAGCACGGGAACTGGAATTTACCCGGAATCCTCGGGAAGTCCTGGACTACCTGGTGCCTAAGTATTTCGAGCTTGTGCTGTTTGAGGCGGTGACCGAATCCGCGGCCTGCGAGTATGCGGCCAGAAGAAGCGCCATGGAAAGCGCCACCGACAACGCAAACGAGATTTTGTCAAAACTTTCCCTTACTTATAACAGGGTAAGACAGGCGGCTATTACTAACGAATTGATTGAGATAGTTTCCGGCGCACAGTCGCAGAAATAGCGGCGGTGCAGGAAGGGGGAAAGCCCCGGAAACATAGGAGGTAACGAGATGCAAGAGGGTTTAATAAGCCAAATTATCGGCCCGGTTATTGATATAAAATTTGAAGAGGGGCATATGCCCGAGCTCCTGAACGCCATTGAAATTCAGGACGGCGACAGAAAGATTATGGCGGAGGTGGCGCAGCATATCGGCGATGATGTGGTCAGATGCGTTGCTCTTTCTTCCACAGACGGGCTCATTCGCGGAATGAAGGCAATCGACACGGGAGCACCGATTACGGTGCCTGTGGGAAACGAAGTTCTCGGCAGACTTTTCAATGTCATTGGCGAAACCATTGACGAAAAAGGCCCGGTGAACACTACGAAAACTTCGCCGATTCACAAACCGGCACCGAGCTTCGCGGATCAAAATACGAAATCCGAGATTTATGAAACAGGAATCAAGGTAATCGACCTCATCGCCCCTTACACAAGAGGCGGCAAGGTCGGACTTTTCGGCGGCGCGGGAGTGGGCAAAACCGTACTCATTCAGGAACTTATCAGCAACATCGCCAAGGAACACGGCGGAATTTCCGTATTCGCAGGCGTTGGCGAGAGAACCAGAGAGGGTAACGATTTATATAACGAAATGATCGAGTCCGGGGTTATCGAAAAAACGGCGATGGTCTTCGGGCAGATGAACGAACCGCCGGGAGCCAGAATGAGGGTAGCCCTCACCGGACTTACCATGGCGGAGTATTTCAGAGATGAAGAGGGGCAGGACGTACTGCTTTTCATCGACAATATTTTCCGGTTTACCCAGGCAGGTTCCGAGGTTTCGGCGCTGCTTGGACGTATGCCGTCGGCGGTAGGTTATCAGCCGACGCTGGCTACGGAGATGGGCGCTTTGCAGGAGAGAATCACTTCCACAAAGAACGGCTCCATCACATCGGTACAGGCGATTTATGTTCCGGCGGACGACCTGACAGACCCGGCTCCGGCTACGACTTTCGCCCACCTCGACGCCACCACGGTACTGAACCGTTCCATCACGGAGCTTGGCATTTACCCTGCCGTTGACCCGCTGGAATCCACATCGAGGATTCTTGACCCGCTGATCGTGGGTGAGGAGCATTATCGCGTGGCGAGACAGGTGCAGGAGGTTTTGCAGAAATATAAGGATTTGCAGGATATTATTGCAATTTTGGGTATGGATGAGCTTTCCGAAGAGGATAAACTGACGGTAAATCGGGCGAGAAAGATTCAGAGATTTTTCTCCCAGCCTTTCAGCGTGGCGGAGCAGTTTACCGGAACTCCCGGCAAGTATGTACCGCTTAAAGAAACCGTCCGGGGCTTCGGAGAAATTCTGGAGGGCAAGTACGACCATGTGCCGGAAAACCTTTTCCTGATGGCAGGTTCCATCGACGAGGTTGCGGAAAGATACGAGGCGCAGTATGGCGGAGGCAGATAAGAGAAACGAAAGAAACGCCGAAGGCGGAAGCGGTATGCGGGTGAAAGTGATTTGTCCCGACAAGACCCTGTTCGATGATGAGGCGGAAAGCGTGATTATAAAAACCTGCGATGGCTACGAAGGCTTTTTGAAGGGCAGGGCACCCTGTTTTCGGCTTTTGCCTGAGGAAGGCGAGATAAAGCTGCGGGGCGGCGGTGAGGCAGAGTTTAAGACCATCAAGGCGAGGGGCGGTTTCGCCCATATGGACGGGATCCTGACAATATATGTCGATGAAGCCCGGTGGGAGAAAACAGAGGAATAACGAATAAATATCAAAAAAATACCCGATTGCGGATAGTGTGAAGCTCTCTGTAGGGAGCCGCCCCCCGCAAGTCGGGTATTTTTGATTGCGCGCCTACTGCACCGAAAACTTTTTCGTGGCGTTAAGGTACTGCATCAGCATACCCAGGTTCGCATAATAATAGGAAAACTTTTCCTTCTTTTTTATTTCCACCAGCCCGGATTCCACCAGCTTCTTCATATGCTGGGAAACGGTTGCTTGAGCGTAGTCAAAGTGCGCCACGATGTCTTTGTTGCAAACGGCTACCATGCCCCGGTTAGCCTGCATGATGTATCTGAACATATTTATTCTGGCAGGGTGCGCCAGAGCGTCGGAAACCTTGGCAATGAGGAGCACCTCTTCTTCAAGCATTCCATCGGTATCTTTTCTTAATCTCATAAAATTCATCCTTTCACGGGCAAAAGCCACCCCACTATTATGACAGAAAACGACGGAATTTGCAAGGGGGAGTTGGGCGGCGGGCCGTGGGCAGAGCCGGACAGAGCCGTAAAGTGCGGTGTCGGAAAGTGCTGGAAAGTGCCGGGCGGTGCGGGACTCTGCGGCAGCTTCCCGGCGCAAAAAAATTTGCTTTACCAAGGTGCAAAAAAGTTTGCACCGAGTCCTTTTTTATGATATGATATAAGCGCGAAAGGAGCTGTTGTGCCATGAAAGGGGAATATTACAACAAAATTATAGAGGGACTGCTGGAGCTGATTGACGAGGGAGTTTACATCGTGGACAGCGACGGCGTGGGAATATTTTACAACAATGCCATGGCATCCATGGAAAAG
>CAVJCN010000266.1:0-3607 GCA_963647945.1 Absicoccus sp.
GGCACCAGGAGGGCGCAGACCCCTCTGCCGTAATTTTTGACGGGATACAATCCGCAAAGGCGAAAAACATAGATGTGCTTATATGCGACACCGCAGGCAGACTGCAAAACAAGAAAAATCTGATGAACGAGCTTGAAAAGATGAACAAGGTGATAAGCCGCGAATATCCGGATGCCCACAGAGAAACCCTGCTTGTACTGGACGCTACCACCGGAAAAAATGCGGTTTCTCAGGCTCAGGAGTTTAGTCAGGTGGCGGATATTACGGGAATCATTCTCACAAAACTGGACGGAACCGCAAAGGGCGGAATCGCCATTACAATTGCAGAGGAATACGATATGCCCATTAAATTCATCGGCGTAGGCGAGGGAATCGAGGATTTGGAAGAATTTGATCCGGAGCGTTTCATAGGAGGAATATTCGATGAGTAAACCTATTGTTGCCGTTGTAGGCAGACCAAATGTCGGAAAATCAACTTTTTTTAATAAAATTGTAGGTAGACGGGTGTCCATCGTAGAGGACACGCCGGGGGTAACAAGGGACAGAATCTACGCGGAAGCCGAGTGGAACGGGGTGCAGTTTGCCATTATCGACACCGGCGGAATCGAGCCGGCAAGTGGGGATGTAATTTTATCCCAAATGCGGGAACAGGCGCAGGTTGCCATGGATATGGCGGATGTTATCCTTTTTCTCACAGACGGAAAGGACGGGCTGACCCACGCTGACCGGGAGGTGGCCTCAATGCTCCTCAGAACCGGAAAGAGGGTTATTCTTGTTGTAAACAAGATTGATGCGCCTTGGAATCTTCCGGATGATTTTTATGATTTTTACGAGCTCGGATTGGGAGAGCCCATTCCCATTTCCGCGGCAAATATGCTGAATTTCGGAGATGTTCTCGATGAAATCGTTAACAGCTTTCCCGACGAAGCCTATGAGGAGGACGAAGAAGTTACAAAAATTGCGGTTATCGGAAAACCGAATGTGGGAAAGTCTTCTCTCATCAACTGCCTGCTGGGAGAAAAGCGGGTTATCGTTTCGCCGATAGCCGGAACCACCCGGGATTCCATAGACACCCCGTTTGAAAAAGACGGCAAAAAATATATTTTGATTGATACGGCGGGAATCCGCAGAAAATCAAAGGTCAACGAAGATATTGAAAGATACAGCGTTATCCGTGCGGTGGCGGCCATCGAACGCTGCGATGTGTGCCTCCTTATGATAGACGCAGCCGAAGGACTGACAGATCAGGACAAGAAAATCGCCGGGGTTGCCCACGAAGCCGGAAAAGGAATCGTAATTGTTGTAAACAAGTGGGATTTGATAGAAAAAGAAACCAATACCATGCGGGATTTCAAACGCCTTATCGAGGCGGATATGCAGTTCATGTCCTATGCGCCGTCTGTATTTATATCCGTAAAAGACAAGCAGCGGGTAAATCAGGTAATTGAAATGGCGGATTTCGTATCGGAAAAACGCGCCCTCAGAGTGCCGACGGGGCAGCTGAACAGCCTGATTCAGGACGCGATCATGATGAAACAGCCGCCGTCGGACAAGGGCCACAGACTCAAAATTTACTATGTGACCCAGATAGGCATAAAACCGCCGCTTTTCAGTTTCCAGATAAACAAGCGGGATCTGATGCACTTCTCCTATTCACGATATCTCGAGAACAGAATAAGAGAGGGCTTCGGATTCGAGGGGACTTCCATAAAATTTGTGTTCAGAGAAAAGGGCGAGAAGGTAGAATAAATGCAATTTGACTTTTATGATTTAATCGTGGTAATATCCGCATATTTGATCGGGAATATTTCCCCGGCAATAATCCTGGGCAAGATAAAAGGAATCGACATAAAAAAAGAGGGCAGCGGAAATGCGGGAACCACCAACGCCCTTCGGGTGCTTGGAAAAAAAGCGGCACTGATCACCTTGGTCGTGGATATTTTGAAAGGTGTTCTCGCGGTGAAATTCGGAATGCTTGTGAGCTATCAAACAGCAACCCTCTGTGCTCTTGCGGTATTTTGCGGTCACATCTGGCCCTGCCTATATCGCTTTAAAGGCGGCAAAGGCGTTGCCACGGCTTTCGGAGCGCTCCTTGCAATCAATCCGCTGATGGCCCTTACCGCCCTTGCCATCGTTGCAGTGGGCCTTCTTGTGAGCAAGCGAATGTCGGTGGGATCCCTGCTGGGAGCCTTGACCTTTCCGGCGGTGTGCTTTTTTATGGAAAAGGACTTTCTGCCGGTGGGATGCCTGATGGCCTTTATCATACTTATAAAGCATCGGGCAAATATTGTAAGACTCTTTAAGGGCCAAGAGCCGCCTATGGGTATTTTTAAATCAAAATCTCAGGGGGAAAAACATGAGCTATGAAAATAAAAAAATAGCCGTAATCGGGGCAGGCAGCTTCGGGACGGCACTTGCCATAACCCTTGCGGGCAAAGGGCACTCGGTTACCATGTGGGCAAGGCGCGGCGAACAAATAGACGAAATGCAAAACGAAAGGGTAAATGCCCATTATCTTCCGGGAGTCAGATTGCCGGAGGAAATAACTTTTACAAAGGATATAAAATCCGCAGTGCAGGAAAAGGAAATCCTGCTCTTTGCCGTACCTGCCCAGAAATTCCGAGAGGTTTTCGGCGAAGCAATGAAGTACGCGGAGCCGGGCGTTCCCATCGTGAATGTGGCGAAGGGCATCGAAAAAGGAACTCTGCTTCGGCTTTCAGAAGTTGCCGAGGAGCTTGCGCCGGGCTGCAACTATATAGCCCTGTCCGGTCCATCCCATGCGGAGGAGGTGGCTCGGAAGCTGCCGACAACAGTGACAGTGGCAGGAAAAGACCACGACCTTGCCGTGGAAATTCAGGAAATTTTCAGCACAGACCGTTTCCGGGTTTATACAAATGAAGATTTAATCGGTGTGGAGCTTGGGGGTGCTCTGAAAAACATCATAGCCCTGGGAGCAGGAATTTCCGATGGACTAAAGTTCGGAGATAACGCCAAGGCGGCGATGATGACCCGGGGAATAACCGAAATGACCCGTCTGGGAATCGCTTTGGGAGCACGGGCAGAAACCTTTTCGGGGCTTGCTGGGCTTGGGGATCTGATAGTAACCTGCACCAGTATGCATTCCCGAAACAGAAGATGCGGAATCCTCATGGGGGAGGGAATGAGCGTTGAAAGCGCCGTAGAGCAGGTGGGAATGGTTGTAGAAGGGCTTTCCACCGCAGAGGCGGCGAATATGCTGGCGCAAAAATGCGAAATCGAAATGCCGATTACCCAGTGTATTTACCATATGATTCAGGGAAATGTAAACGCCAATGAGGCTGTTGAATTATTAATGGGCCGCAAGAAGAAAAACGAGATGCATATTTAGCGGCGCAACCGTTGGAGGTAAAAAATTGTCAGATAAAAAAACATTTCACATAACCACATTCGGCTGCCAGATGAACGAACACGATTCGGAAACCCTGGCGGGAATGCTTATTGAACGAGGCTATGAACCGGTAAGCGACAGAAAAGACGCAAACATCGTGATTTTCAACACTTGCAGCATCCGCGAAAATGCGGACAAGCGATTCTTTGGAACGCTGGGACAGCTTAAACGCCGTAAAAC
>CAVJCN010000267.1:0-3601 GCA_963647945.1 Absicoccus sp.
AAAAATTCGCTTAGCGACATGGGGAAAGAAAAGTTTATGGGAGGACGGCTGATCTTGAAAAAAACAAATATCCAATTAGACAATCAAACCATCCTCATCACCGGGGCTGCGGGCTTTATCGGAGCAAACCTTGTGATGAGTATACTCAGAACAACAGAAAATGCACATGTTATCGGTATTGACAACATGAACGATTATTATGATGTGTCCATCAAGGAATATCGTCTTACGGAAATTGAAAAGCTTTTGGAAGAAAGACCTCAAAACAGATGGACTTTCATCAAGGGTAATCTTGCGGATAAGGCTCTGATCGATCACATTTTTTCCGAATATAAGCCGGATATTGTGGTCAACCTCGCTGCACAGGCAGGCGTTCGCTATTCTATTACGAATCCTGATGTGTACATAGAATCCAACATCATCGGCTTCTACAACATTCTCGAAGCTTGCCGGCATTCCTATGACGGTGGTGCGAAGGGCGTGGAGCATCTGGTGTATGCATCTTCATCCTCTGTTTACGGTTCTAACAAAAAAGTTCCGTATTCGACTGATGACAAGGTGGATAATCCGGTCAGCCTGTACGCGGCGACCAAGAAATCCAACGAGCTACTGGCACACGCCTATTCCAAGCTCTACAACATTCCCTCTACGGGCTTGCGTTTCTTTACGGTGTACGGTCCTGCGGGACGTCCGGATATGGCGTATTTTGGATTTACCAACAAACTGCTCAAAGGCGAAACGATTCAGATTTTCAACTATGGTAACTGCAAGAGGGACTTCACCTATGTAGATGACATCGTGGAGGGAATCAAGCGCGTCATGGAGCGCGCACCGGAGAAGAAAATCGGCGAAGACGGACTTCCCGTACCGCCGTATCGTATCTACAACATCGGCAACAGCAATCCCGAAAACTTGCTTGATTTTGTAACGATCTTGCAGGAAGAACTTATCAGAGCAAAGGTCTTGCCCGACGATTATGATTTTGAATCCCACAAAAAACTTGTGCCTATGCAGGCGGGCGACGTGCCGATCACTTATGCCGATACATCTTCGCTTGAAGCCGATACGGGATTCAAACCGGATACCCCGCTACGAGAGGGCTTGAGAAGGTTTGCGGAGTGGTATAAGGCTTTTTATAAAATTTGAAAAGAGGAGAAAGAAATGAACATCGCAGTTGCCGGAACCGGCTATGTCGGTTTGTCAATATCGGTGCTGTTGGCACAGCACAACAGAGTTACAGCGGTTGACATTATTCCCGAAAAGGTGGAATTGATCAATCAAAGAAAATCCCCCATACAGGACGAGTACATAGAAAAATATCTTGCCGAGAAGGAACTTGACCTTGTGGCAACACTTGACGCGGAAAGCGCGTACAAGGATGCGGATTTTGTTGTGATCGCTGCGCCGACCAACTATGACAGTCAGAAGAATTTCTTTGATACCTCTGCGGTTGAATCGGTCATCAAGCTTGTTATGCAGTACAATCCGAATGCAATCATGGTCATAAAGTCCACCATCCCGGTTGGCTTTACGGCAAGCGTGAGAGAAAAGTATAACTGCAAGAACATCATTTTCAGCCCGGAATTTCTCCGTGAATCCAAGGCGCTTTACGACAACCTCTATCCCAGCCGTATTATTGTCGGCACGGATATGAATGACGAAAGACTTGTCAAAGCCGCAAACGATTTTGCAAAGCTTTTGCAGGAGGGCGCGATCAAGGAGAACATTGACACACTGATTATGGGTTTTACCGAGGCAGAAGCGGTCAAGCTGTTTGCCAACACCTATCTTGCCCTGCGCGTTTCCTATTTCAACGAGCTTGATACTTATGCTGAAATGAAAGGACTTGACACGCAGCAGATTATCAATGGCGTATGCCTTGATTCTCGTATCGGCAATCACTATAACAATCCGTCCTTCGGCTACGGTGGCTATTGCCTGCCCAAAGACACAAAGCAGCTTCTTGCCAACTATGCCGATGTGCCGCAGAACATGATGTCCGCTATCGTGGAATCCAATCGGACGCGCAAGGATTTTATTGCCGACAGAGTACTTCGTATGGCAGGCTATTACGGATATGAAGAAGATAATGATTACAGCAAAGCAAAGGAAATGCCTGTTACGATTGGCATGTATCGGCTTACGATGAAATCCAACTCCGACAACTTCCGCCAGTCCTCTATTCAGGGTGTCATGAAGCGGATTAAGGCAAAGGGCGCAACGGTTGTTATTTACGAGCCGACGTTAAAGGACGGCGAAACCTTCTTCGGCAGCGAGATTGTCAACGATCTTGCAAAATTCAAGGAGATGTGCAATGCCATCATCGCAAACCGCTATGACAGCTGCCTTGACGATGTAGCCGGCAAGGTTTATACGAGAGATATTTTCAGACGGGATTAACTTAATTGCGAACAAATTTATGGCACGATAAAAAAGCAGACTTGTTCTGCTTTTTTGTCGGTAAGCCGAATTGAATTGAAACAAAGGAAAATTGCAAAAAGGTGCGAAGAAGTTAGAAAATCTGCAACGCCGAAGAATATCGCCGCCGAACTGATGTCCGCCGTTACATACGCCTATCTGAACCCGACAAAGGATACGGCGGACGTGGACGGACACGCGCAGCTCAAAGTGCTTGCCGAGGATTTCGGCATAACGCCGATCAAGGTGCGGAAAATGCTCATAACATCCGGCGCATATCGGACGGCGACAAGTGTCAAAGTGAATAGCTTATATAACGCCGGAAAGACTGTCAAAGAAATACAAGCTGCTACAGGGCTTTCGTCTGCTTCTGTTAACGGTTATCTTCCCTACCGCAAAACCGTGTATAATCTGGAAGAGCCAACATTTTCGGCAGAGCGTCTGCGGAAATTCAGAATAAGGCGCAAAGCGGTGATGAAAGTCAAAGAAGCAGTGAAAAGCAACACATTGAAGGCGATTAACGCCGCCGTGTGGAATGCCCTTGTTGCATTTGAAGGCTACGGTTTTCAAACCACCAAGGGTTTAAGATATACCTATACTGTAAAGGGCAATGAGCTTTTCTTTTCCCGCAAGGAAAAATCGGTGACAAGAGCGAGCGTGGAAATGGCACTCAAAACGGCGATGGAGCTGCAAAAATCCGGCGTGGAAATACGCGGCCCGAAAATGCTCCGCTGTTTCGGCGCGAGCTATCTCTACCCGATTTTTATCCGCTTCGGGGTTATATGTGGCGGAGCGGCAAAAGTATAAATACGACAGACGCACGAATGATGCAAGGGGTCGGGCAATGCTGCCCGACCTTATTTTTTACCCGTTTACCTGGCTGACTTCGTATAAAATTTATCCGTTTCACTGCCGTCATCCTCCGCAAAAGGCAGCCTCTTATCAGCTCCGGGAAACTATGTTAAACATAATTTTTTATGTCATAGCACAAATTTTCTCGGCTAAAACTGATGTGCCAAACCATAATGTGAATTATGGGATTATTCTAAAAAATGAGGTTGCTTGATATAATATTATGTATAAGAAAATAGAGGATTTTGGAGGTGACGGAGCAATGCCGGCAGAGGCAAAAGTCAAGAATTACCCTGCCATTGACTGCACTCTCATCGGAAAGCGCGTGAGA
>CAVJCN010000268.1:0-3577 GCA_963647945.1 Absicoccus sp.
GGCCTATGTCAGTGCCGGACTTTACTACGACCAACTCTGCGACTCCGTAGAGAGCCACGAGAGTGCGGTGGGCGTCTGCCAGCACATCATCAGCGAGGAAGCGGAGAACCGACCCCGCAAAGCACTGCTGGCACTATCCATGTCCTACGACGCCATGCGCCGCGGTTTGCCTGACCCCATCTGGTGGCTGTCAGGCAGCAAGGACATGGGACTGGCTGAAGCGTATCCGCCGGAACCAAAGGCGGAAGCGGCAGCCTGTGGGTGCTTTGTCCGTTTGCGGGTCAAGTATCTGACAGAGTGGCGGAGAGCGGCCTGCACATCATATCAAGTCAATCATCCTCCAACAGCTTCGACGGCGGGATGTGCAGCGTGTCCGCGATTTTGAACAGTGTCTCCAATGAAATACCCCGTACCGTCCCCGTTCCTTCCACCTGCGCGAGGAAATTGACGCTTTTCCCGATTCTTTCGGCAAATGTCTCCTGCGTGTAGCCCGCCTTTTTGCGATAGTAGGCGATTTTCAATCCCAGTGTTGTGTATTTGTCAGGGTATTCGGTCTGCATAGCTCTCACCTCACAACTATGCTACCAAGCTTTTCAGTAAAATATAATTTCTTAGCAGAAAATAATTATTTACTTTAAGTAAATGTTGTGCTATACTGCATACATATCAGAAGTAGGAGAATAGTACGGCGACTATTCCGCCTTGCTATATGTCATTAGGAGGGAGAGGAGGTGAAATCGAATGAAGAAGCTTAACGCGAACGAGTTGCGCACGGTTGCGGGCGGTCGGTGGAGATGCATGACTTGCGGGAGAAAATATTGGTCCTATATACAGGCCGTTACGCACATCAATTGTACGGCTCATTATGTTGGCATGAGTGTCCGGAAGAGCGTGAAATGGTGCTGGTGACAAATAAGACCTACCAAGCTTATTCGAGGAGGTGAAATGAATGAAGAATGTGAGTATGAACGAGCTGCGCCATGTGGAGGCGGGTGCTTCCGCATATGTGAAGTGCCCCTACTGCTCCTATAGGTCTAAGTCCAGTCTTATCGAGCGTCTGTTTTGGAGCAATGCACGCAGACAGATGTATCTGGCGGCAAGCCACATGAGAGGCTTCGGCTATATTAGCGGAGTTGCGGCACACCGCTGATCATCAAGGTGTTTGTTCCTAATAGTCGGGCAGGAATAGTCTGCCCGCTTTTTCGTTCAGAGAGGAAATGATATGAAACTTATCCGACAGCATGACGAGCGCGACTGCGGAGCAGCCTGCCTTTCCATGATCGCGGCGCACTATGGCCTCAGGCTGCCCATCTCCCGATGCAGGGAGCTGACCAAAACGGACAAAAGCGGAACGAACCTCTATGGGTTAGTCAACGGTGCGGCGAGCATCGGCCTCAGGGCGGAGGCTCTTTCCGGCAGCCCGGATGAGCTGCTGGAGGGCATATCCGATGGGGAGATCACATTTCCCTTTATTGCGCATATTGTTTCCGAGGATGCCATGCTGCATTATGTGGTGGTGTGCGGCCTGAAGCACGGGAAATTTCAAATTGCCGACCCCGGAAAGGGAAAATGCAGCATGTCGCCCGAGGAGTTTTTCGCCGTCTGGACGGGCTATATCGTGACCTTTGAAAAGACCGCCGATTTCCGGCGGGGAAACGAAACGAAGGGGAGCTTTACCAAGTTTTTCGCCATGCTCAAGGGTCAGTATCGCAGGCTGGCACTGATTTTGGCACTGTCCCTTCTCATCTCGGCCATCGGCATTCTCGGCTCTTTCGTTTTTCAGCTGGTGCTGGACGGCCATTCCGCCGCGTATGAGGAGAGCGTACCGTCCGCCGCCGCAGAGGACATCCATGAACACGAGGGCGAAAGCGCACTTGAACATTTTCTGGAGAGCATCACCCTTCACGCCGGCAATATCGGCGCGATATTCTCCGCACTCATCGGCCTGTATCTCCTGCAGGCCGTCATACAGCTGACCCGGAGCTATCTGATCATTCTGCTGTCGCGGAAAATCGACCTACGGCTCACGCTGTCCTATTATAATCACATTATGGAGCTGCCCGTCTCGTCTGTGGCAGTGCGGCAGACGGGCGAATATCTCTCCCGCTTTTCCGACACCGCGACCATCCGTCAGGCCATCTCCACCGCCACGCTGACGCTGCTGATGGACTCGTTGATGGTAGTGGCCTGCGGTTTTATTCTGTATAAGCAGAATGTGCGTCTCTTCTGCGTGTCGCTGCTGATGATCCTGTTCTACGCGGTCATCGTGCTGGCCTTCCGCAAGCCCATCGAGCGCAGCACCCGCAATGTGATGGAGCAGGATGCCCGCTTGCAGTCCTTCTTCAAGGAGAGCATCGACGGTGTGGAGACGGTGAAGGCGGCTCACGCAGAGGATCAGATTAAGGGCAAGACCACAGGGAGGTTTTACGGGTTCATCGATGCCGTCCTGCGAAACAGCCTTATCTCAGCCTCTCAGGACACCCTCACCGGAGCGGTCGAGCTGATCGGCTCGGTGGTGATCCTCTGGCTGGGCTTTTCCATGGCGTGGGTCGGGCAGGTCACAGTCGGCTCTGTGATCACCTTCTACGCACTGCTGGCATATTTCACAGAGCCAATCAAGAACCTGATCGAATTGCAGCCCACGCTGCAAACGGCCTTTGTAGCGGCAGACCGTCTGAATGATATTTTAGAATTAAAGCGTGAGGATATGGCGACCGGCAATGCGCCGGATAAAAAGATAGACTGCTGGGAGTTTCGGAATGTGGATTTCCGCTACGGCAACAGGGAGCTTACCCTGCACGATATAAGCCTCACCCTGCGGCGCGGCGAGAAGATAGCCATCGTCGGGGAGAGCGGCAGCGGCAAGACAACCCTTGCGAAGCTGCTGCTGCGCTTTTATGAGCCGGAGAACGGCGAAATACTGGCCGGCGGCAAAAAAATCAGCGATCTCGCGCTTGCGGAGCTGCGCCGGAGCATCGCATATGTGGATCAGAATACCTTCCTTTTTGCCGACACGGTCATGAACAACCTCCGGCTTGGGAACAAAAACGCTACGGAGAGCGAGATCAGGCGCGCCTGCGAGATCAGCTGTGCCGCCGAATTTATTGAAAAGCTGCCGCTGGGCTATGAAACGCCGCTGGATGAGAATGGCGCAAATCTGTCCGGCGGTCAGAGGCAGAGGCTTGCCATTGCCCGCGCCCTGCTTCGCGACCCGCAATTATTGATACTGGACGAGGCGACGAGCAATCTTGATACAATTACTGAATCAGGTATAAAAAACACCATATTCCGCTTCGACTCAAATTTGACCTGCATCATCATCGCCCACCGACTGTCTACTGTGAAAAGCTGCGATAGAATATATGTGATGAACGATGGGCGCATTGCCGAGAGCGGAACACATGAGGAACTGATGAAATCAAATGGCATGTACCGAAAAATGTGGGATGAACAATAGACCGGGCAGCGATAGGTGCTTGTGATGGCTGGTTGACCGACTGCGCTTTGCGGAGCAACGAACGCTGCCCGCCGCTATCTGGATCTGTGCGAACTGGAGGTGCAGGAGCCTCGATATGCG
>CAVJCN010000269.1:0-3577 GCA_963647945.1 Absicoccus sp.
CCGCTGAATTTATGCCCTTTGACAAATTAAAAAGAAGCCGTCTGCAATTCGGGGCCTCCTCCATGTCAGCGATGCTTACCTCGATGGCACGCTGCATATTAAAATAATTTATTTTATAATTTTCCAAAAGCTCCGTAATCAGGATTTCACCTTCCCTTGAACTTTCCACTCGTATAAACTGCAGCCTTACTCTCAGCGCGGCATAGGGGAGCAGCATTGCAAAGCTCACTGCCACAAAGCACAAAAGCGCCGCAATTTTTCCGCTTAACAGAGCAAACACGATTATGCCCGGGATGACGGTCAGAAAAAGGAAAATTCTCACAGCCGAGTCGGTTCCTCTCCCCATTGTTACCCGGAGCAACATTTTGATATGCCCTGTCAAAGCATTTTCATACTTTTTTACATATCCTTTGCTCATTTCGTCAAGCCACGGGCCGATCAATATAAAAACTCCGCCGAATGCGCATACCAAAGCTGTTGTTTCAACCATTTGCGTAATTCCTTTCCTTCATGCCCGGATGGTAGTATCTCGGATAGATCAC
The DNA here is from genome assembly GCA_963647945.1 of Absicoccus sp. Taxonomy (GTDB): domain Bacteria; phylum Bacillota; class Clostridia; order Peptostreptococcales; family Anaerovoracaceae; genus CAG-238. The sequence goes on from CAVJCN010000269.1 coordinate 543, forward strand.
GCTGCTTCCCATCATCGGATATTTTTCGGACAATCTTCTCAGCTCATCTCTCATAGCTTCTTCCTCCTTAGGCCAAAGCGCAAGTACCTTCTCTTTATCTTTTCCCAAATGCTCCTTCCATCTCCATGAACCCGTTTTTTCATCGTAAAGGCATATAATGTTCATGCTTACCCGGTCATTTTCAATATCATAGCAAAGCTCCGAAATCGATTTGAGCTTCTTCGCCGCCCGGTTGTTTTCCTGCTGGCAAAACTCAAATATGTAATGGAATGAGCAAAACACCTGCAAAATCAGGCTTTGTTCATCGCCGCCGTAACGACTTGCTATCTTTGAAGCTATCTTATACGGCAGGTTCGGAATATCTCCCGAATGGATGGTTCCCTTGCACCTTCCTGCTCCCACTCCCGATATTTCCATTGCGAGCCTGAAACTCTGGGCATCCCTCATTTCCTCCAAGATTACATAGTCGTTATCGCCTCGCAAAAGGGATTTGGTGAGGGTTTCCAGTTCATCGCCGTCTGCCACAAGCTGCATAATCGGTGTTTCCGGCATCAGCCTGTCCCAGGGAGTTTCGGGGTCTGTGGATATGGCAAGCCCTTCTTTGTCCTTATCTTCATATCTCTGCCATGTCTGTAAAAAAGTAGTCTTGCCGGATCTTACGGTTCCTGCAAACAATACATTAAATCCTATTTTTACCATCGTTTTAAAAAGTTCACAGGCATCCTTCGGAATTGTCCCCAGATCCGCAAGGATTTCAAAGTTAAGATCCTTGAGCAAATATTTTCTGAAAACCATTATATCCTGATCCGGTTTCGTCCTTTCGCCGGCATAAATCGTCACTCTTATCCCATTCGCCAGGTATAGCTCGTGAAACCCCTGTTCCATTCTCTGTCTGGGATTTCCCATTAGAAGGGCTCGCCGGAGCTGCTGCCGCCTTTCCCTGCTTATGCGCTGGGGCTGAAGAACGGATTTTCCGTCTATCAGGCAGTAAAGTCTGTCGCCGATCAGTTTTGCCGAAGACGATCCCCTATATTCCTCCGTTTCATCATATACCCACGGAGTAAGACCGGAAAGCCCGTAAAGCTCCGCAAAAATCCCCTCTGTCAGATTTTTATACCATGCGGGCGGAATCACGCTTTGAAGTTCCTGCTGGCGAATTATTGTTTCGATTTCTTCTTTATAGAAATTCATTTCAGCCTCGCTTCCGAGGATCGCCGCCTTTTCCCGCTCAAGCATCTGCATCTTCTCAAAATCATCCAGCCCTTTCCAACGGCTGTCAAGATAAATTTTGACCCTTTCGCAGGTTTCCCAAAAATCTGCCGCCGAAAGCTGCACAATGTCCCCCATCAGGCATCACCTCCCGAGGAATAAACCAGCACAAACTTATTGCCTTTTTCTGCAAGATTACAGAGTTTTTGGGCTTGTTTCTGACTTACGATTACTTCAATTACGCTTACCGGAGCTGATGCCGAAAGTCTTTCGTTTTCGGAATAGACAACCTCTTTGTTATTTCCGTCCCGGGCATAGGCCACCACCGCTTTTGTTACAACCGAATCGCCAAGACAAAATATTACATCATCTCCCCTTTTGATGGTCTGAGGATAGGATTTAAGCCAGTCATCCGGAAGAGAAAGCACCAGTCCCTCCGAAATGCCCCCTGTAGTCAGTCTGCTGGCGGAAAAATACTCCCGGTACAAGGCTTCTGACTGTGGTATATAGTGCCGGCTTTCCTTTCCAAGCACATATGATTCATCCCCCGGCCTTAGTGCCCCGTTTGCCGCGTTCTCGACTTTCTTTGTTGTCAGCATTTTTGCTTCTATTATACTGCTTTTGGGAATATCCTCTCGGAAAACCAGTATTTCATCGTAACCGATGTTTTGTCTTCCCCAAAATTCCCAGAAAACCAGTGCAAGCAGTGCTGTACATATCAAAATGATGCCTGCAATTTTCCTTTTCATCCTGTGCCTCCTTTACACTATTTTACAGTATCATATTACCATACCCAAATGTAACTTTCAGCACATTTTTGAATTTTTTTGAAATTTTTTTAAATTATTTGCAAATTTTTTGCCACATGATACATTAGCACCTGCTGCCACTTTTTCCATGTGTTTATGTGTGTATCCAGCGAATACCCCAGATTATCAACATTTTTGCGTATAAGACCTGCTCTGTATTTTTCGGGGATCTCATCGAAGGCCGCCTCAATTGCCAGTATTCTTGCAGAAAGATTTACGATTTTAACCGCCTTATTTCCGGTTCCGTCCCTTATAACACCTGTGCCAAAACCAATATTCGACAAACTCTTTTCTCCTGCGGCAATCATGTCCCGCTCCTCTGTCATGTATGAAAGTTCTTCTTTCATTCTGCGAAGATCCCGCAATGCCCAGTATGCCTGCCGATACACAGGCTCCGGCAAAAGATAGCTTTTCATTCTTTTCTGTTGATAATCTCCCATGGAATCACCTCCCTTTCTCCTTTGATAATACTATATATATTGTTACATATTTGCTATTTTCTGTAACATTTCGTCGGTTTTTTCCATGCAAAAAGCCCCTGCCGACATTCGGCAGGGAGCCTCCTTTGGAACTCAAATATAAATTCGTTTTAAGTTACTTTGAGCCGCTGTTTTAAGCCGGCTTTACATGATTTTTTTCAAAACCACGGGGTCATAGTCCGGACGCTGGGCCGCATCCTGCAATGGCTACAGCACCTTCTCCAGAAAGCTCTTTGTTCTTTCTTCCTTTGGATCGTCAAAGAGCTCGGCAGGCTTTCCTTCTTCTATGATAGCACCATCCGCCATGAAAATCACCCGATCCGCAACCTCTCTTGCGAAGCCCATCTCGTGAGTCACAACAATCATGGTCATTCCCTCTGCGGCAAGTTCCCGCATTACATCCAGAACCTCTCCTACCATCTCCGGGTCAAGAGCCGATGTGGGCTCGTCAAAGAGCATAACATCCGGCTGCATTGCAAGGGCCCTTACGATTGCAATACGCTGTTTTTGACCGCCGGAAAGCATATTGGGGAACTCG
>CAVJCN010000270.1:0-3572 GCA_963647945.1 Absicoccus sp.
CCCATGCACTGCTCCGCCAACATCGGCAAGCACGGCGACAGTGCCGTCTTCTTCGGCCTGAGCGGCACGGGCAAGACCACGCTCTCCGCCGACCCGAACCGTATGCTCATCGGCGACGACGAGCATGGCTGGGCGGACGACTCCGTCTTCAACTTTGAGGGCGGCTGCTACGCCAAGTGCATCAACCTCAGCCCCGAGGGTGAGCCGGAGATCTACAACGCCATCAAGTTCGGTGCGCTCGTGGAAAACGTCGTGATGGACCCCGACACCCGCGAGTTCGACTTCGACGACGACTCTCTGGCCGTCAACTCCCGCGTGGGCTATCCCGTAGAGTACATCCCCAACGCCGAGCTGTCCGGCATGAGTCCCAGCGTCCCCAAGACCGTCATCTTCCTGACGGCGGACGCCTACGGCGTTCTGCCGCCCATCAGCAAGCTCGACAAGAATCAGGCCATGTACTACTTCGTCTCCGGCTTCACCTCCAAGGTCGCCGGCACGGAGATCGGCGTGACCGAGCCTGTCCCGACGTTCTCCACCTGCTTCGGTGAGCCGTTCCTGCCCCTCGACCCCTCTGTCTACGCCGCCATGCTGGCGGACAAGGTGGAGAAGTCCGGCGCGAAGGTCTACCTCGTCAACACGGGCTGGAACGGCACGGGCAAGCGCATGAAGCTCAGCTACACCCGCGCCATGGTCACCGCCGCGCTGACAGGGGAGATCGAGAAGAGCGAGTTCATCACCGACCCCACCTTCGGTGTCCAAGTGCCGACGAGCATCGAGGGCGTTCCCTCCGAGCTGCTCATCCCTGCGAACACATGGGAGGATAAGGCCGCCTACGAGGCGAGCTGCAAGAAGCTGGCCGCCAGCTTTGTGGAAAACTTCAAAAAGTACACCCACATGAGCGCCGAAGTGGTCGCCGCAGGCCCGAAGGCGTAACATTAACGTCCGTATTTGACCGTAAAGCGAACAAAAGCGGACAAAAACGCCCGCAGAACGAACGAAAACGAACGCCAAAAAGCACCCTCAAGACTGTGAACAGCACCCCATTTCTTGGTACAAGTATTTTACCATACTTGTCTAACAAATGGGGTGCTGTTCAGATTCACGGTGCAATTCAATGCCGGTGACCCAAGCCACCAGCAGGTAGCTGCTATCCTGAACGAACAGGGGCGACGTAAGGCACAGTTCCTTGTCAACGCCGTGATCCGATCAATGACGACGATGCACGCCTTTGCTGCGGAGTACATTGCATCAGGCACAGAGCGAACAACACCACCGGGAGAATTTTTGCAATTCCCCACAAAGACAGCCCGTGGTCTATTGCCCACAGGGGAGTGACGAGGTATCCGAGAAAAAGGGAGATGATCGCTGCGACCGAAATGTTCCTGCGATACAGGATCGTTTTTTCTGCCGTATAGCGCAAGCCATAGGAGCAATGCCGCAGAGTATACGCAAAATGGTTAAAAACATAGTGAAGAGGAGATGTACTTCTGGATACCGGAGGATAACCTTGAGCTGCGCGTCCGGCGCGACCATGTGCCATACGACGTGTGGGAGCGGCAGGGGTATCTCCAAACTACCGAGGGCAATGTCGTTCACTACGGCTACATTGAGAAGTTCATCGAGCGGCTGGGCGATCGTTTCAATATCCGGGAAATCGCCTTTGACCGCTGGGACGCCGTGCAGATGGTGCAGAACCTTGAAGGCATGGGATTTGCGGTCATTCCTTTCGGGCAGATAGCCGTGGGCTGTTGTTCATTTAACCCTGCAAAATCAGTCGATTATAAAAAGTTTTTGCACTATGGTGCATTTACTTGATTTTCTCGCCGATTTATGCTATACTAATAGCGCAGGAGGTGTGAAAACATGATAGATTCCCATGAACTCAGGCGGCGTGACAGCTATTTGAATAAACTGATCGGCTTTCAGGATACGGAGCCGGTCAAGGTAATCACCGGCATTCGCCGCTGCGGCAAGTCCAGCCTGTTAAAGCTGATGGTTCAGCATTTGAAAGATACCGGTATTCAGCCGGAGCAGATCATCGAGATGAATTTCGAATCCTTTGATTTCCGGGGGATGAGCGCCGATGATATTTACCGCTATGTAAAAGAGCGCGTTGTCACAGGAAAGCGGATGTACCTTTTCTTTGATGAGCTGCAGCGGATCGAAGCATGGGAGGATGCTATAAACGCCTTCCGTGTGGATTTTGACTGCGACATCTATGTTACCGGGTCGAATGCCTATCTTCTTTCCTCGGAGTATTCCACCTATCTCTCCGGGAGGTGCGTCGAAATCAAAATGCTGCCGCTCTCTTTCCGGGAGTTCCTCGATTTCCACGGTTTTGAGGTTCGTGAAACGCAAAGCGCCCTTGGTGGACGCCGCAAGCAGGTATTTGATAAAAACAATGAACGCTACGAACTGCGAGAAGTTTTTGACGCCTATATGCGCTTCGGTGGAATGCCCGGCATCGCTGACGTTGGGCTGGAGCAGGAAAAGGCATTGTCGCTTCTCGACGGCATCTATTCCACAGTCGTGATTCGTGACATTCTGGAGAGAGAAAAACGCAGAGGTCAAAAACAAATCACAGACCCCACGCTGCTTCGTAAGATCATCCTGTTCCTTGCGGATAATATCGGCTCAAGCGTGTCGATTGCTTCTATCGGCAACACTTTGGTAAACGAAGGTCTTCTGGAGGACGGCAAGCGCAAAGGCGCACCCAGCACCCATACGGTGCAGGCATATGTAAATGCGCTTCTGGAGAGCTACTTCTTCTACGAGATCAAACGCTTTGATATCAAGGGCAAAGCCTACCTCCGCACGCTCGGAAAATACTATATCGTTGACATCGGTCTTCGCAATTATCTGCTGAGTTTCCGTAACCGGGACAGCGGTCACGCCATCGAGAATGTCGTTTACTTTGAACTGCTTCGCCGTGGCTATGATGTAGCGATTGGCAAAATCGGCAATGCGGAGGTTGACTTCATTGCAACGACCGCCGACGAGAAAAAGTATATTCAGGTAACGGAATCAATGATGAGTGAGGATGTGCGCAAGCGGGAGCTTGCACCGCTTCAAAGTATCCGCGATAACTACGAAAAAATCGTGCTGTCCCTTGAGCCGGGTCTTGATGCTTCCTACGACGGCATCAAATCCGAAAACCTCATCGACTGGCTGCTTGACGAGTAAGTACTGCATTTCCAAGGGAAATTTAAAAGTTTTGCAGTTCAAGTCTGAAACATCTTTGAATTGAACACTTTCAGACTTGCAAATAGATACAATTGAAGATACATCGAAATCGACAGTGAGCTGATGAACTGCTACAAAGGCACCGTCCTCAAAAATGATACGGTCACGGGAGATGGTTTTCCAACATTGCAGTCCGGCGCATCCACTATCGCCTGTGTGGGTGATGTTACGAGGATTGAATTTATACCGAGGTGGTGCTGCTTGTAAGGTCGTTTTCGATTGTAAGCGGTAGGAAAATTCAAAAAGGTGTGGTATAAACCTTTTAAATTAGAACAACAAATCGGAATTTAGAAGATTATGGTATAAATAAGAACAGGAAGAAGGCATAT
>CAVJCN010000271.1:0-3569 GCA_963647945.1 Absicoccus sp.
GTCCTGAATCATCTGCTCGGGGATTCCGTTCTTCACCGTATCAAATACCCGCTCTTTGGAAAGCTGCCCATTCCCGTCAAGGCAGGAATTCCGCAGGCTTTGATATACATCCGACTGCGTCACCCAGGTGCGCAGCATTTCCACCTGCGCGGCAGTGGCAAGCAGGGACTCCGTGGAGCCTATGCCTTTTCTCGGAGGATTCCGACGATCTCCCTGGATCATTTCGTAAACCATGGTATTGCTCAGAAGCTTATCCAGTGTCTCCTGCGATACGTTTCCGGCAGGGTTGGCACACTGCGCCGCCGGAATCAAAATAGATTTTCTTGCAAATTCCTTGAATTGATCGCAATACTTGTCCTTCTCGTTTCCCCTCTTTATGGGTTCAACGGAATACACATATTTTTCTGCCACAGCGGGCGCTGTGAGCGACGGCTGGACAAAGGAACGATACCGATCCAGATTGTCGCGGGGATCAAAATTGTTCAGGAAGTTGTTTGCAAGATAGACAGGGTTCGGCTTGTCGCTGCCCGGCTCCTTTGGAATGATTGCTCCGTTTTCCACCCGGTAAGTATTGAGTGCGTAGGCGCCCAGCCCATCGATCCATTTCAGTGCGTTCACTGGGTTGCTGACATATGTCTCGATTGGTCCCTTTACGTTGGGGTCCATTCCGGCAGCCTTTCGATCCCGCCGCTCCTGAATCACCAGCTGGGCGGCAATGGCCGAGCCGGCCGCCTTTTGAACCAGCCCCAGCTTATCCTTGACTGCCCCCTTGTCAAGCCAGTTGTTGTACTTGTAGTTTACCCTCAGCGTACCAACGTTGCTGTCGAGATATTTGCGGAGACTGCCGGGCAGCGTTGCGCTGCTGTACAGCTGCTTGAGCCATGTACCCGGATTCGCCAGACGATCTTCGACATCCTTCTGCCGGATCTGCGACTTCATGACGATATCATCGTTATCTTCTGCCGTGAGCGTCTTGATCTCCGCCAGAGACTTGCCCTGGTATTTATCCAGAGTTGCCTTGGCATCGCGCACCAGCTGCAGCTCCTTGAGCTTAAACTTGGCATAGGCCTGAATCTTTTTGGCTTCTTCCACCCGGGCGTTTTCCCGCTCCTTCAGCTTTTGGTCGGCTCTTCCCAGGCGGTCGCGCTCCTTGCGCTCCATATAGGCAGTGCTGGCCTTCTCCAGGCGCTGAAAGCGCCGGGTTGCCCTTTCAATATCCTCAGGAGTAAAGTTGGCTTTCAGCAGGGGCAGGTCGTCCACCTTGCGGAGGGCGCTTTTCAGCTCCCGGAACTCGCCATGGTTGATCATATACCAGGGATCGGTGGCCAGCAGCGTTCTCAGGTGCAATGCGTTGTTTCCCTTCAGCGACTGGTTGTACATCTCCTCGGGGTGCATGATGGAGAGGGTGTCGGTGGGGGTTTTTTGCTGAATGATGACGACGCGATCTCCCTGCTGATAGGCAATGGGCTTATCCGGGTACTCTGCCACTTTCTCATTCGGCCTGTCCGGGTCCCTTGCTTCGTCAGCATAGTGCTCCTTGAAGCGTGCGGTGCTCTGCTCTTCAAAGCTGAAGCGTTCAAGGATATCCTGATTATTCGCCATGGCGAGCTTCTGCTGACCAATCTGGTTGATTATGTCTCCCAGCATGACGGTGAAGCTGTCCTCAACACCAGCGGCATAGTTCTTAAACTCCGGCTTCAGATCAGTCTTGCCACTCCGCCAGCCCGGCTCAAGCACATCGTGGTCGGAGTTAATATACCTGGGGTAAATATCAGACATATTGTAGCCGTTCATGGTATTGATGTCGAGATACTCATACATGGGGTTGGCAATCAGATGGAGCTTTGCCTTTGCGGTAAGCAGGGCGCTGCAGACAGAATTGGGCTGAAACGCCGCCATCATCGCCCGGTCCGCTTCGCTCACATCGATGAAACCGCTCTTCACGGCTTCCAGGTAGGTTCCAATATCGGGAATCATGTTGGACGCCCGTTCAATCCGCAGGAAGTTTTTCTCCAGCTCGGCGGCAGGGAGAGCGGGATCGGTGACGGCATCCAGATTGTTGTAGATCTCCTGGAAATCCTTCAGCCGATCCATCAACAGCTCACCGCGCCGTTTGGCAAACTGCTTCTCTACCGCCTGCACCCGCGTCTGAAGCTTGCCGTCGCCGAAGTCTGCACCGATCTTTACGGCACGATCCGATCGTTCCTTCTTATACCGCTCGCTGTTCGGGTTAAACAGCCAGCCGATCTCCTCGTTGCGCTGCTTCAGGGTGCCGTCGTAGGTCACATACCGGGTGTCGGCGTATTCGGGCATATACAGCGCGCCGTAAGCGCGTTCGAGATGCGGCAGCTCAGGCACCGCATTTACAGCCCAGTCCGCATGTTGAATGTGCGCCTTGCGAACCGCGGCGGATGCGGCGCGGCGCTGCTTCCGCTCCGAGCTGCTGTAGCGGGGAAGGGGGGCCTTGCCGTGGGGCTGACCGCCCTCAAGCGCATAGTGAGTTTCGGGATGCTCCAGCGCTTCATAAATCTGGTCCTGGGTGAGCATGGGGGTCAGCTCTTGGGTGAGATACCGTTCGGTCTCTGCCACCGTCTGCTTCCGGATCTCCTCAAACGCCGCTTTGCCATTCGGAATGTTCTCCAGGAAGAACTTTTTCAGGCTGCTCGATTCGAAGGGGCAGGGGGGCGTGTTGAGGATGGCCTGCGCCTGATCCTCGCTAAGCGGAAGCTGCTGATTGTTGGCAGCAGCCTGTTCAGCGGCCTGCTGTGCGATTCTCTTAGGGTCGTCCAGCATATCTTTGATGTGATCCGGGTCGCGAATCAGCTGCTGCTTAAGCTCGTTTGGCAGCGCAGCCCACATCTTTGCGGAAAGAATATTGTCATAAAGTTTCGCGATGTTCGATTGAAGGGACATAGGAAAGCTCCTTTCGTTGCGGTTTTTACCGCCTTTACTTTTAATACACCACAGCGGGCAAAAAGTCCCACATTGGGCGATTTTTTATCGGCGGAACAGGGAAGATAATCCCGACACAGTAAACCAGTATCTTCTTCGCAGGTTGATTCGCTGCGGAAACTGTGGGCACTCCATGCAGTGCCAGAAGCATAATCCTGCCGCATATTATCACTGCTGTAAATCGTCCACGAACAAAGAAACAGCCTGTCCTGTCGGCGAGCGCTTCTACGAGAAATGTCGTTTGCGGTACTGCTTTGTGCCATATATGCTCGGGCCAATAAAGCGCGTTTTCACCATCTACTGTAATATTGATTTTAGGAACTGTTAATTTGCAATAAAGGCCTTGGTTTCCCAAAGATATTTCAATTGGTAAAATAGTTCGTCCTAATAGTAAGAGGGAATTATAGACACTTATAGTATAACATAAAAACGCATAAAAAGCTTGTGTATTACAGAAAACCTAAAACTTTGTCGGAAAAGTTTAAGGGGCGCGATTTATGGTAAATCGCGCCCCTTAATTTGGCATTGCTCTAAACGGTCATTAATGTTGTCCTTGTGCGTGGATAACTTTCCCTTCCTCTTTTTACACTTTTCCCTGAGATCAGTACCCGGGCGTC
>CAVJCN010000272.1:0-3536 GCA_963647945.1 Absicoccus sp.
CCGGCGAGCTTGATGTCTCCAACATCGAACTCTAAGCCGCTAAATTATTGTTTATAAAGATAGGAGGGTCGGAAATGAATAGGTTTGATGATGAAGATAAGATAATATCTCAATTTCAGAGAGTCAACGACAATGAGGTTATGTTTGCCACTCAGTCTGAGACGATTGAAACTGTTTATTTATCAATTCACACGGAAGCCTTATGGAACAATTGGATAAATAGTTCCGGTAAGTCTGATCCGCCACCTGATTATTATTCGCCAAAAGACGAGCTGATGATGGATGTTATGCGAGTTGACGACCACGCTTTTGTAGATAAAAAGGGAAAAATTCAAAATCCGACAAACGCCGGAGAAAGCAAGCTTTATAAAGAACTTAAAGAAAGTGGCATACAAGAAATATTTTCTAATGCAGAACTTATAGTTAATGCCAAGACGCTTCTTTCGTCAGAGCAAGACCATAACTATTTGTTCTACAAATCAAATTTTGAGCGAGTAGTTTCTGAACACATAAAAAACTTCTGCTTTACCAAAGCAACCACGTCGGTTACAAAACCGTTTTATTCGTATTGGATGAGTCCTCTGCGTATCTTCAATGTGAAAGCAATAAGCCGAATATGGATGAAGTACACGAAGGCGAAATGATAGCAGGAAAACCACACTTGTTCTTTTGGGATGAAAACTTTGTAAATGTCTTTTTACATAGCGGTATTGATTATTTGATTTGGTATGCACCATATAAACTGCTTAGAACTTCACAAGGAATTTTTGACTTTCCTAAGGTTGTGATATTTGACTGTAAAACCGGAAACTACGATAATTTTATCAAGTATAACGAAGAAAGAATATGCAGCTCCGAGCTGTAAAAAAGGAGAAACGAAAATGCCGGGATTATATACCGAAGCCGATTATGAAAATTCAGTAATCGAGTTGTTCAGAAATGATTTGGGATACGAGTATGCATACGGTCCCGATATAGAAAGGGACTTTTACAGTCCGTTATATGAGGAAGTTCTGCTTGACTCTCTGTATCGTTTGAACAGAGGTCTGCCCGATGACGCCATTTCCGACGCACTATTCAAGCTGAAGAACTTTGAAAACGGAGAACTTGTGCAGAAAAACGCCGTGTTTATGGACTATCTGCAAAACGGTATCCCAGTAAGATATTTTGTTGACGGTGAGGAGCGTTCCTCTATCGTCTATCTTGTTGACTATAAAAATCCTGACAATAACTCCTTTATCGTTGCTAACCAATGGACTTTTATTGAGAACAGCAATAAACGCCCTGATGTAATTCTCTTTTTGAATGGTTTGCCTGTTGTACTTGTTGAGCTGAAATCTCCGTCCCGTGAAGAAACGGACGCTTCCGAAGCATACAGGCAGCTCCGCAACTATATGATTGAGATTCCGTCTATGTTCATTTACAACGCAATTTGCGTAATGAGCGACCAGTTGACCTCTAAAGCGGGTACGATCACCTCCGGTGAAGACCGCTTTATGGAGTGGAAAACAAAAGACGGCGACTATGAAAACACGCAGTATGCACAGTTTGATACTTTCTTTGAGGGTATGTTCCAAAAGGCACGACTGCTTGATATAATCAAAAACTTTATTTGCTTTTCTAACGAGGGTATCAATTCATTCAAAATTCTTGCCGGATACCACCAGTATTTTGCGGTTAGAAAGGCAATCGAATCTACGAAACACGCTACCGTTACCGACGGTAAGGGTGGTGTGTTTTGGCATACACAAGGAAGCGGAAAATCGCTTTCTATGGTTTTCTATGCTCATTTATTGCAAGAAGCGTTGGACAGCCCGACGATTGTTGTTATCACAGACAGAAACGACCTTGACGACCAGCTTTACGGACAGTTCGCCAAGTGTAAGGACTTCCTGCGTCAAGAGCCGATGCACGCCGAGAGCCGGGAGCATCTGAAATCTCTGCTTGATGGCAGACAGGCAAACGGCATCATCTTTACCACGATGCAGAAGTTCGAGGAGTCCCACGAGCCTCTCTCCGAGCGCAGAAACATCGTTGTTATGGCGGATGAAGCGCACCGTGGACAGTACGGATTGAAAGAAAAGGTTGATGCCGAAACGGGCAAAATCAAAATCGGTACAGCCCGTATCATCCGAAACAGCCTCCCGAACGCTACATACATCGGATTTACGGGTACACCTATCTCCATGAAGGACAGAAGTACCCGCGAGGTCTTCGGTGATTATATTGATGTCTACGACATGACGCAGGCGGTTGAGGATGGAGCTACCCGCCCGGTTTACTACGAGAGCCGTGTCATCAAGCTGAATCTTGATGAAGAAACGCTCCGTATGATTGATACAGAGTATGACATCATGGCAAACAACGCCGACCCTGAAGTGGTGGCGAAAAGCAAGAAGGAACTCGGTCAAATGGAGGCGATACTCGGAAACGAGCAGACCATCGCTTCTCTGGTCGATGATATCCTTGACCATTACGAGAATTACCGTGCGGATTTGCTGACCGGCAAAGCTATGATTGTAGCCTATTCTCGCGCTATCGCCATGAAAATTTACAATCGCATCCTTCAGCTGCGCCCGTCCTGGACAGAAAAGGTTGCTGTCGTTATGACAGAGAGCAACAAAGACCCGGAGGAATGGCGTGCAGTTATCGGAAATAAACGCCACAAGGATGAACTCGCTAAAAAGTTCAAAGACAACAGCAGCCCGCTGAAAATCGCCATCGTAGTCGATATGTGGCTGACGGGCTTTGATGTTCCGTCTCTTGCAACTATGTATGTATATAAGCCGATGCAGGGATATAACCTGATGCAGGCAATCGCCCGTGTAAATCGTGTCTTTGGAGATAAAGAAGGCGGTCTGGTTGTCGATTATGTCGGCATTGCCTCTGCGCTTAAGCAGGCAATGAACGATTACACTGCCCGCGATAAAAAGAACTACGGCGACACCGACATTGCAAAGGTGGCATATCCGAAGTTCTTAGAGAAGTTGTCCATCTGCCGCGATATATTCCACAGCTACGATTACTCCAAGTTCACAACGGGCACCGATTTGGAACGCTCTAAGGCAATCAGCGGTGCGGTCAACTTTATCGTTGGTATTGATAAGGAACGGGAGCGCGAAGATTTCTTGAAAGAAGCCCTGCTTCTGCGCCAAGCTCTATCGCTGTGTTCTTCTCTTGCCGAGGAGTCTCTGCGTATCGAGGCGGCATTCTTTGAATCCGTCCGAGTCCTTGTTATGAGGTTGATGAACCAGGGTGAAGGCAAGAAAATCTCCCTGCCGGAAATGAACGCACGAATCAATGCCTTGCTTGAGCAGAGTATAAAATCGAGCGGCGTTATCAATCTGTTTTCCGATGTGAATGGCGATTTCTCTCTGTTCGATCCAAAATTCCTTGAGGAAATCGGAAAGATGAAGGAGAAAAACCTTGCCGTAGAACTTCTGAAAAAGCTGATCTCGGAGCAGGTCCTCATTTACAAGAGAACGAATGTGGTAAAGTCGCAAAAGTTCAGCGAGATTATCCAACAGGCTATGAAC
>CAVJCN010000273.1:0-3527 GCA_963647945.1 Absicoccus sp.
GTGCAATGTTCCCGCCTACTCCACGGAATCTGTGGCACAGCACACCTTCGCTCTTATTCTCGAAATTGCCAACAATGTGGGCACATATACAAAACTCATCAACGAACACAGATGGGAAAATTCCGTGGACTTTGCTTTTATAGAAAAACCTATTTTGCAGCTTTCCGGCCGTTCTCTGGGCATCCTGGGATACGGCGCGATCGGAAAGCGTGTGGGGGAAATTGCCCGTGCATTCGGCATGACGGTCAATGTTTACAGCAAAGACCCCGAAACTGCGGTTAAATCGGATATTCTCACGCTGCACTGCCCTGCAACCCCTGAAAACAAAGGTTTCGTGAACCGTGAATTTATCGCGGGTATGAAGGACGGCGCAATTCTCATCAACACGGCACGGGGTGCTTTGCTGAATGAGGAAGATGTTGCGGAGGCGCTGAAATCCGGTAAACTTGCAGCGGTGGGAATTGATGTGGTAAACGGCGAGCCCCCTCGCAAAGGTCACCCCTTCGTCGGACTTGAAAATCTATACGCTACTCCTCACATTGCATGGAGCTCAAAGGAATCCCGGGAGGTCATCGTAAAGACCGGCGCCGCTAACTTTAAAAGTTTTCTTGAAGGCGGCAGGCTTAACCGAATCGTATAGAAAATTTCGTTTACAATTTCAAAAAAAGCGCAGACTACCTCATATATAAATAAAATGAGGGAGAGTGCAAAAATGATTCAAGAAGATACTGTTAAACTGTTGCGTGAATGTAACGCCGGAATAAAGATGGGTGTGGACTCCATAGAGGAGATCATTGATGAAGCCACCGATAACAGGCTTGTAAAAATGCTTCGTGAAACCAAAGAGGAGCATAAGCGACTGGGTATGGAAACTCACCGTCTGCTTAATCGCTACGGCGATGAGGGAAAGGATCCCAATCCTCTTGCAAAAGGCATGTCGTGGATCAAAACAAATGTCATGATGGCCGTGGACGCAGGGGACAGCACCATTGCCGACCTGATTACCGATGGCTGCAACATGGGGGTAAAATCCCTGAGCCGCTATCTCAATCAATACAAAGCCGCCGATGAAGAATCCAAGACTATAGCAAAGCAGCTCATTTCCAGTGAGTCCGACCTTGCCCGGGGGCTACGAACCTATCTATAGCATACCTTAGCATACCTTTCGCCCCGGGAATATATTCAGACAGTGATATTCTTTGATTGGGAATTTTCTTTGAACAGGAGTATTCTTTATGCAGTGATATCCTTTGAGTGGGAGGTATTTTAATGAAAATATGTCTTTACGGAGCAAGCAGTCCCGATATCAGTCAGATGTACATTCAAGAAGTAGAAAAACTCGGTAATGAAATGGCTCGCCGGGGGCATAGCATGGTTTACGGCGGCGGTGCAAACGGTCTTATGGGTGCAGCGGCCAGAGGTATGTCCTCTGGCGGCGGAAAAATCACCGGAGTCGCCCCGGAATTTTTTAATCATCCGGGCATCCTGTACGAAAACTGCGATGAATTTATCTTTACGGACACCATGGCGGAACGAAAACAGATTATGGAAGATATGGCAGAGGCCTTTCTTGTAGTTCCCGGAGGTATCGGCACCTATGAGGAATTTTTCCAGGTACTTACCCTGAAACAGCTCAACCGTCTGAACAAGCCCATAGGACTTTTTAACATAAAAGGCTACTTTGACCAAATGGCGGCGCTTCTGGAAAAAACGGCCCGGGAGGGCTTTATGCGAAGGGCGTGCCTTGATATTTGCGGTATATTTGATGACTCGGAAAAGTTGCTTGCATACCTGGAAGATGAGCTTAAAAACCCTCTCAATCTGTCTGAGCTTAAATTCTTTTGATTAAATCTTTAATCACCTCGCCGGCGATCATGAGCCCTGCCGCTGAGGGCACAAAGCTTATGCTTGCCGGCGTTCTGTTTCCGCTTCTGCGGGGTTCTTCCTCCGAATAAAGCACTTTTACACCGCGAACGCCTCGGTTTCTGAGCTCTTTTCTCACAACCTTTGCAAGGGGGCATACCTTAGTTTTTTCTATGTCTGCGATACGGAAAGCCGTAGGGTCGAGCTTGTTGCCGGTTCCCATAGAAGAAATCACGGGAACCTTCGCAGCCTTTGCCTTGCAGATTATCTCAATCTTTGCGGTGACATTGTCCACTGCGTCCACGATGTAGTCATATTTTGTAAAATCAAATTCCTCCGAATTTTCCGGCAGGAAAAAGAGTTTCTTAGCCTCGCAGCGAATTTCCGGATTGATGGATTCCATTCTTGCCTTGCAGACTTCTACTTTCGGCAGCCCGATGGTATCCGTGGTGGCGATAATCTGGCGGTTGATGTTGGTAATGTCAACCACATCCTTGTCAACCACATCTATCCTGCCCACACCGGCCCTTGCCAGGGCCTCGCACACATAGCCCCCGACTCCTCCGACTCCAAACACAAGAATCTTTGCCCCCATGAGCCCCATAAGGGCCTCCTCACCTATCAGCATCCTCGTCCTTTGGAACCGGTCATCAATCCTCTGTATATTTAGATCATTCATTTGGCTCATAGTCTTCCTCGCTATAAATATCTTTCATTTTTGTTCTGAGCTCCGAAATTACTCCGTATATCAGGCTTGCTGCGAAGCCTTGTGCCGAAAGTCGTCTTGCAACCTTCCCATAAAACTTTTCATCAGGTGTTTTTCCCTCTCCCAGCTGTGCCTGCGCCATTTTTACGGCAAGCCTCTCCGCAATGCTTCGGTCATCGTCAAATTCTTCCTCAGATTCGCTTTTTACCGCCTCGATAACCTTTTGTGCAAACTCCGCTGAAATTCCCTTTCGGGAAAGTTCCGCGATAATCCTCGCGTCTGCCTTTGATTTTTGCTTCCCGTATCGAAAATACTCTTCGCAAAATTTGGTATCGTCAATATATCCGAAGTTCTTTAGTTCCCCAACAGTCTTCGAGATTTCATCGGCATCGTAGCCCTCGCGGGTCAGGGCATCCCGTATTTCTTTTTCCGTCCGCATTCTGTAGGCAAGTTTGCCGCAGGCCGCGTCATAAGCAGATTTCAATGTCATCGTCCTCCCCGCCGGTGCAGTAAGTACAGATAATGTCATCGGCAATGGGCAGGTCTTTGAGGAAACCGTCCCATACGGAATCCACCAGCCTACCCTCCGTATCAACAAAGGCAGGCTTTTCGCCGTAAAATCCGTCGCCGGTATATTTTCCGAAAGCCTCTCGTCTTACCCAAAGTCTGAAAAAGCCGGAAATTCCGTACTTGCGTATATAGTTTTGTTCATCCTCGGTAAAATAGCGTCTGCTTAGCTGCTCGTATTTGCAGTCCTTGACCACCTGCAGGTCGATTCCGCATTCTGCCTCCCCCACAATGCATATCCACATATTTTCGCTGTGTGAAACATTGCAATAAACATCTTTTGCGGTTCCGCAGATATAGGGTTTGCCCTTTTCCGCCCGGACAATTTTCATGTCGCCGCAGCCGATTTCGTGGGAGTTGCAGTATGCGCTCACCGCATCGAGAATCAGCC
>CAVJCN010000274.1:0-3526 GCA_963647945.1 Absicoccus sp.
GTCTTGCCGCTCTTCTCATATCGCCGCATCTGTCCTTCGGCACGCACGGGTCAATGCAATAAAAAAATAGAGTACGGTTTGCATGGCTAGCAGACTGCGCCCTGTGTGGGTTCTCTCAATTTTACTTCTTAGCGTCCTGTCCTGTCGCTTTAAATTTACGCATAAGAACCTTTAGTACATTTTGAACTAAATCTTTCGTTGGGCCTTTCAGAACCGGAACAAACTCTGAAATTATTGAAGCGATATATTCCGGTGCTTCGTCCTTCAACATTTGCCCAATTGGAACGCTTTCAATAAATTCCTTGGCATCGGTGTCTTCTTCTGTGTTTTCAGTTATCAATCTCTTGATTTCTTTGCAATAGTTTTCCTTTTCTGATTCCTCGCAGACAGCTAACATCAAATCAATAAAAAATGCCGGCTTTATTTGAAGTAAATTGGAATTAAGCTGAGTTTCAATATATCCTCCGCTTTGCTCAACAGCATTCTTTATTTCAAGATATATGTTCTTATCAGGTATGTGAAGCTTTATTTTGCCATCTTCATATATGACATTTTGTGAAATTTCCGCAAGTCTTTCTCTCCAATTAAATTTGGCATATGGATATTCCAATTCCTTTTTGACTTTCAAACTGCTAACTCTGCTTTGCGTAATTCCAAGATTTTTGGAAAGCGTATAATCGCTATAGGAGTTAAAATCTTCCTGCGACTTGTCCAAAATTCTTTCAATATAGATTGAGAACATCAATACATCTAACTCTGTCTTGGATGTAGAACCGAAATTACAGAAGTAATACTTCTCCGCAATTTTGTCAAAAGCTCTCGCTTTGGCCGCAATATCTTCCCTGCCTTCAGCATTTTGAAATATTTTTTCGTAGCTCTCGATTCCTCTTTCTTTTCCTCGTTTTTCTTCCATTTTGTTACTCTCCCTTAAATTTAAATTCATAAAATATTCGCATCCTCCTGCAAGGTTTCCTTACTCCACGCTAAGCCACATGGCAGGGCGGACAGCATTTTTATTGTTACAAACATAGATATCGTAATCATAGATACTACCATCATTGTTGACATTAGCTGCATAGCTTTGAGTGCTTCCGGGCGACCGTAACCACCACCAACATCCGCCGTCAGCATCATCGACATACGCTCCGCATTCAACCGCATACTTCGTAGGTTCGCACTTTCTTGCATCCTTAAGTATAAAATATTTTTCTGCTTCTGGGATGCTCAGTAGGAATACTTTATCCTGTGTTGCTTTACCGGGATTTGTGCTGCGCTTGGGGTTCTTATCTGCCGACACTGTTACTGTGGAAATCGCCGCCCTTTCATCTTTAGAAAAAGTCAAATTTATAAAATCGTTATTCAACCACTCACGAAGTGTACAGTTCTCCCAAGTGACTTCGTCGTAACTTGTATTGTATGGCTTACAATCAAGAGCATACTTGCTGATTACCAGCACTTTCCCACTCTTTACTTTAAGTACAAGCCATTCAACATCTTCGTTCCCATTAGATGTATTGTTATCTTGTTCATATGCGCCGAAAGTCACAATACTGCCAACATTCGCATTTTTTAACATTGCTTTCTCGTAATTTAATTTAATTTCTGCCTTTTGATTAGACGAATCTTTATAGCCAGCAAGAGAAGATAATATTTCGTATGCTTTAACATATTCTTCTTCATCAATCAAAGCAAGTGCCTCTTGATATTTCGCTCCCTTAATTCCATTCGGAATAATCACCTCAGTCATAAGCAATACAACTGCAATGCACACGCATACAATGGGTGTTGCTATTTTAAGCATCTTTTTCCGTTTGATTTTTGCTTTTTCTGCGGCAATTCTGTCTTCTTCTGCTTTCTTCTCTCGTTCAAGGCGTTCAGCTTCTGCCTTTTTCTTAACTTTTTCTATTATCTTTTGACAAGCGGTAATCTGTTCGTCAGCATCACGCCAGCCCGGAATACTTTTCAAGCCCTCTAATGCTTCCTCATAGCAAGTTAGATAGCCTTTTTTCATGTTAGCCATGGCTTCATCGTAGATTTTATCTTTGCGGTATGCTTCCGCTTTTTCAAAGCACTCTGCTTTCTTTTCTTTTGAATCTTTGTACTCTATACATTCTTCAAAGGCTTCGGCGGCAGCCTCGCACATTGATTGCGAATCGGCTTGTTCGAGCATGGCAACGGCTTTTGCATAGAGTGTTTCGAGTCTTGTCTGTTCATTTCTGTTAACTATATATTCTTCGTAACCGCCAAGCTCTTGCCTGAGTTTTTCATCTCCGTAGCGAATTGCTTTGTTGTAATTGCTATCCTCTGCAATCGATTTCTCGCAGTCCTTGAGTTCTTCTCTTTTACGCACTTTTAGCTCTGCCATCAGCTTGCCGAGGTAGGCTTCGGCGCATTCCGGGTCGATGTCAAGGACTCTTTCGCAGTATTCGTCGGCTTCTTTCCAGTTACCGTCTTCTAAGAACATGAATGCGCGCTTTAAAAGCGGCTGGGTGCTCGCGTTTCCGGAGCTTGCGACTGCCGTTTCCTTGGCGGTTTGTTTAGGCTCCTGCACGCTTACGATTTTCTTGATTCCGCGAATCAAGTCCTGCATAAAGCCAAGCTTGCTCATGTCCTGCGCCTGCAAATGGGAAAACTCCTCCGGCAGATCGTAGGGATCCATGTCGCGGTATGCCGGAATCAGCATCTTTTTCGCACCGTTTCTGATAAGCGAAAGATAGCGGCTCCACTCATTTTTCACCCATACGGCATTGAAATATTCCGGTTTCGTGCCGAGTACCACCATGACCTTTGCGGAGTTCAGCGCGGCGAATATGTATGGCTCGTATGCTGCCCCCAGCTTGTCCTCCAGCGTAATTCTGCTGAAAAACACCTTGAAGCCCTCCTGGGTAAGTTGGTGATAAAGGTCGTTTGCCAGCACGCTGTCCTGGGTTCTTCTGCCGTCGTTATCGGTTTCCTTGTAGCAGATAAAAACATCGAAAGGTTCTTCCTTTTGGGAAATCGCCAGGATTCCCTTTTGAATTTCGTTGATTGCCGCGGCTTCTTCTTCGTAAATCGTTTTCTGGGTGGTGTCAGCATATTTCAAGGCGGATTTGTAGTTGTCGTCGTCAAAAATTGAGGTAAACTGGGCGCGGTTTACCGTAGGCACACGCTTGTGAGTCGCCGGATCTTCCACATATTCGATTCCGTACCTGCAAAGCACCAGCGACCAGTAGGCTTCCGCGTCCGTGCCGTCCTCGTTGAGAATTTGCTCGTAAATTCCCATCGCCTTGTCGTAATCGTTGTTCCTCCTGAAATGATTTGCTCTGTCGTATAAATTTGCTTTTTTATCGTCGTCAAGTCGCGGCAAGGTCTGTTTGGTTCCGCAGGAATCGCAAACGCCCACCGTATCTCCCGTATTAAATTCAATCGTGCCGCCGCACATTTTGCATTTGAATATTGCCATTTTCTTCTCTCCTATCTTTTCGTTTTCTATATTTTTTTCTTTCGCAGCCTATTTCAGTGCCTTGCACTTCTTGTTTCTCTCGTT
>CAVJCN010000275.1:0-3518 GCA_963647945.1 Absicoccus sp.
AAGACTAAAATCCACTTCATACCCTCTAAAGTGGAAATTAACTTTTCACTTTACTCAAATAAAACAGCAAGAATTTTTTCGTTGCTGTTTGACAAAAGTTTTATTTTGCTGTATTATATAGAAAAAGGATTACCGCTTGTGGTAAGGCGGTCAGTCCCTATAATGGGTTTGCCGTCAAACTACTGTTTGGCGGCTTTGGTTTATTTTGAACTCTTTTTGCAAAGAGCGATGATTCCTACAATCAGAATACCTAACTGAATTAAATCAGAAAATGTAACTGCTGTCATGGTATCACCTCCCCTCTATGTATTCGAGGGGGCCAAACCGCCCAGCGGGTAATCCTTTAATTTTTATTTTAATCTAATTGCTGCTGCCTTGCAAGCACTTTATCCAAGCCACCATACCTGATAATATCCGTTTCCGAGGTCACGCGTGTAAAGCACTCCTCTTGTATCTTCTGCAAGTCCCCATGTGCTTGCAAAATATGTTTTAAGGGTTTTTTCGCAGAATACATTCAGAATATATTCTTTTGTTTCGTACTTGTTCACCGTGCAATATGTCCAGTCCGTACACCAGCTCGTGCCTTTTTCCGGTGTGAGGTCTGCATATCCTGCTTCCTCAGAAGCTCTGTCGTAGGTCGGATAGTTTTCATCAACCCATGTGTGAACAAAATCCTGAAGCTCATCGCCTGTTTTCCATACCTGCTCGATGGTAGCAGGCTCTGAGTATCGTCCGAACACTTTCTTTCCGTCTACCGTTTTATATGCTCTTACGCGAAAGCTGAGGCTTTCGTTAGCATAGTCTGTAGCCCAGTATGCCGTTGTTCCAAGGGTAATATATCGTACATTGTAGCGGTTCTTTTTACTTGTCCACTCGTCCGGATATGTTTTTACCCACTTTTCTGCATATTTGTTGTACTCGTAAAAGTATGTTCGCCACTTGCCATCGTCTCCTTTATATTGAAGCTGGTATCCCGCTGCGCCCTTTACCTTATCCCAATTTACTTTGAATCCTTTTACACTAAAATTGGTGAATTTTACGGTCACATTCTTAACTTTGCTCGGTCTTGCATGGGCGCTCTTTTTTGGGGTGATGTCTTTTGCATCAAGGGCATTATCAACGCTTATTAAAGACTTTCCCCTTGTCCCACTACCGCTTGCAGCTGCTGCATTTAGCGACTTGTCTGCACATGCAAAGCCGATTTGAGTCATCGCAAAAGCAAGGGCTAAAAGGATTGTCACAATTCTTCTCGTTTTCATAATCTCTGCGCACCTCCGTTTCCTTTTTGCTTGATTATATCATGCTGTGCAGAAAAAGGAAATGTGCTTTCCCCCTATATCCCCAAGACTTTACAAAAAGCCTTCCGAAGAAAGAAATTTCTTTTTCGGTAGGCTAAGTCTTATAAAAGTCTTAATATTAGAGGAATGATTATATGCGTTTTATCTTCCCTCCTCTCTGCGCGTCTTTTCCTGTCGCTCTCTTGCTTTTGCGTAATACGCCAGCGCCTTTAGGATATACTCCTCCCGTCCGCTAATGGGAATATTCCCCGGAATATATTTTGAAACCTTATCCATCTGCAATGTGATTTTCTCCTTTTGGTTCGGCTTCTCCTCCTCCATTATCGAGAGTATGGAATCCGCTGATAAATGCCCGCTTTCCAAAAGCTTCCGCATTTTCTTTGTCTGTGCGTGGGAGGGCGAGCAGTCCTCTTGCTCCATGATATCCAGAACCTCTTTCTGCAAATTCTCCGGAATGTACGACAGCTCCACCGCCGGGGTCATTGCCATTTTTCCCTCGTCTACCCGCTGCAATAATTCGGGGATAAGGTAGGTTAGGCAGATATATCTTCGCACTTGGTTTCTGCTGTCTCCACTCTCTTGACCAATAATTTCCGCGCTCTCTAACTTCCGCCCAACTTGGGTGGAAGTTAAATCTGTCCTCTGCCCTTGTCTACTCATCGCGTCCAACTTCATCTTATATGCAAAGGCTTTTTCACTTGGCAGCAAATTTTCTCGTTGCAAATTGGAATCAACCATGGCAATGATTGCCTCGTCATCGGTCAGATTGCGCACAATGCACGGCAGCGTTTCCTTTCCCGCCAGCTCGCTTGCAAATTTTCTTCGATGACCGGAAATCATTTCGTATCCGCCGTTTTCCCTTGGGCGAACAAGTACCGGAACCAGTACCCCGTTTTGTTTGATACTTTCAACCAGATTTTCTGTTTCGCCGTCCATATTCACACGGAACGGGTGACTTGGAAACTCTCTTATTTCGGAAAGTGCAATATCCAGTATCTTTTCCTTGCTATCATCTTCACGCTGCTCCTGCGTACTGAACAAATCATCGAGCGTGGGAAGATTCACCGCGAGATCTTTCTTTTTCGCCATGACTGACCTCCTTTGCTAATTTTTCGTAAGCCTTGCAAACAGGGCTTTTAGAATCATATTCAAATATGCTTTCTCCCCGTGATGGTGATTCTGCGGTTGATACTGCCACCGGAATTTCCGTCTGAAACAGCTTAATTTTGCTGCTATATGCCTCTTGGATTACATTTCGGATTTCTTTCGCAAGGTTCGTGCGCCCGTCCACAAGGGTAAGCAAAATTCCGCTAATGCGAAGATTCGGGTTAGTATTACGCTGCACCCTGCTAATCGTCTTAAGAAGCTGCGTCATGCCCTTTGCCGGAAGATACTGCGCCTGCACCGGGATAACCACCTTATCTGCCGCTGTCAGCGCGTTAATTGTTAGCATTCCAAGGGATGGCATACAGTCGATAATGACATAATCGTAATTTACTTTTACCTTGTCAAGATAAATAGCAAGGATCCGTTCCCGCCCCATTGCGTTTACTAAGCTGACTTCCATTGCAGATAAGTCCAGATTAGACGGAACAAGGTCAACGCCTTCTTTTTGGTGCAGGATTCCTTCCTCTAATGGAATTGGTTCGTCGCGAATCACCTTTTGCATTATGTCCGCAAGAGTCATTTCAAGATTGTCCCCGTCAAAGTAGCCTAAATAGGTTGTCAAATCTCCCTGCGGGTCGGCATCTATCAGGAGTACCCTTTTTCCCTCTTTTGCCAAACCCACGCCCAAGTTGACTGCGGTTGTCGTTTTCCCGACACCGCCTTTTTGATTGCAGATGGCAATTACTTCTGTTTTCTTCAATTTTCTCACCTCGTTTTCTATAAACAAAAAGAGCCTTTTAGCTCCAGATTGTTGTAGTAAATATATGTTCTTTTTTCTATATAAAAGCATCTACTCCATCATAAAAAGGGAATAAATGCTCTTACATTTTTTCATGTTCATTTGTCTAAAGGTGGTCATTCTCATTACGAATTTAGGTCACTAACTCACTACATACATCCACTCTTTTTATGTCCATATAGTCCATGTAATCCACAAGATATGGTATAGATAGCACGAAACAATACTATATATCATGTAGTGACCGTCCCCCTTAGATTAGCTGACAAAATACTCCACCGCGTTCTCCGGGAAGAACTCCTTGAACTCGCCGT
>CAVJCN010000276.1:0-3514 GCA_963647945.1 Absicoccus sp.
TTTTCGGATAAACCGGAAGGCAAGGAATCGGAGGGAAAAAATGGATCAGCCGAATAGCTATACATTTTTAATAGACAAAGAAAACCAAAGCACTCGAATTGATTCAGTGCTTTCTTTGCTTTTGCCGGAAACTTCCAGGAGCTTTATTCAAAAACTTATCGAGGGGGGAAGCCTGAAACTCAACGACAGCGTGATGACCTCAAAGAAATACAAGGTATGCGAGGGAGATAGGGTGGAAATTGTGATCCCGCCCCCGGAAAAACTTTCGGTGGAGCCGGAAAACATTCCCCTCGACATCGTATATGAGGATGAGGATGTGCTGGTGGTGAATAAGCCTAAGGGTATGGTGGTACATCCGGCAGCGGGGAATTACACCGGAACCCTTGTGAATGCGATAATGTATCACTGCGGTGACAGGCTTTCCTCCATAAACGGAGTGATTCGGCCCGGAATCGTCCACAGAATCGACAAGGACACCAGCGGACTTCTGATGATCGCAAAAAACGACATGGCTCACGAATCCCTTTCGGAGCAGCTTGCCCGGCACAGCATCACCAGGCGCTACAAGGCGCTTGTGTATAATAATTTTACCGAGGACAGGGGAACGGTGGACGCGCCCCTGGGCCGCGACCCGAAGAACAGGCTGAAACGGGCAGTGACGGATCAAAATTCAAAAAGGGCGGTGACCCACTGGAAAGTTACGGAACGCTTCGGAAAGTACACCCTCATCGAGGCACGGCTGGAAACAGGCAGAACCCACCAAATCAGGGTGCATATGGCATATATCAAACATCCCCTCGTGGGTGACCGGGTATACGGCCCGGCAAAACAGAGCCTTGCCCAAGACGGCCAGATGCTTCACGCAGCGGTTCTGGGCTTTGTCCACCCGAAAACCGGCGAATATATGGAGTTTCGGCAGCCCTTGCCGACAGATTTTCAAAATTTAGTAGAGAGGTTACGAAATGGAAAATAAAAAGAAAACTTTTAAGCCCGGGGCGGTGCTTAGCCCCGTGCCTGCGGTTATGGTTTCCTGCGGCAATGAAAGGGAGAAAAACATTATCACCATCGCATGGACGGGAATCGTAAATTCCGAGCCGCCTATGACATATATTTCGGTGAGAAAGTCCAGATATTCCCATAATATTATCAAGGAAAACGGCGAGTTTGTTATAAATCTGGTGAACGAACCCCTGACCTTTGCCACAGATTACTGCGGTGTCAAGTCGGGCCGCGATATTGACAAGTTCAAAGAGATGAAGCTCACGGCGATTCCGGGGGAATCTACGGGATGCCCTATGATTGCCGAAGCTCCCGTAAATCTTGAATGTAAGGTGCGGGATATTTATGAATATCCGTCTCACGATATGTTTGTGGCAGAAATCGTGAATATGCATGTAAGCGAGGAACTTGTGGACGAAAAGGGCAAAATCGACTTTGGGGCTGCGGGTCTTGTGGCTTATGTGCACGGGGAGTATTACGGTATAAAAAAAGCGCCTCTCGGACGGTTCGGCTATTCCGTCATGAAGCCTAAGACCCGTAAGCGGATAAATAAGCAGAGCCACATTGAGCGTGTGACTAAGAACCGGAATATGCGCGCTAAAAAGAATAAATAAAAGCGATTTGCAGCCGCCTCCGGGCTTGAGCCGCCTTTGGAGCGGCGGCCGAGGATTAGGCCTGCTCTTTGCGGCTGTTTTGTATTCATCGTTGCAGCCGCCTTTGGAGCGGCGGATGCCAGCTGGGGTTGCTAAGGAGAGAGCCGCGCCTGCCCTTTAGCTGAAAAGCGCGGCCCTCGGAATAGCTGCATTTGTTGCAAGATGGGATTTGAAACCTAATCAGGTTTGTAAAAGGGGATTTTCGTTCAAACTTCTCCGAATTGATTCACATCTCAGTCACCGGACTTAATGTAATCAATGCAGCTTTCGCATACATAGCCGCTGTGGAAGGCGACTATATGGTTGTCATTCCCGCATAGTGAACAGTTACATACATTTCTCATAGCTATACCTCCTTAATTTTGATCAATTAAGTCTTGTCTTGTCTAAGATGTAGTTTCATAATAACCCAATACTAAGGAAAAATAAATCAAAAAAAGAAAAAATTGTCAAATAGTGCCGTTCTGTGTAATATTTTGTACTTTTATCGTTTTAATGCTTGAATTTACGGCGTTTATGTAATAAAATAGGGTAATGTGTTAAGAGAACTACACAAAAAATTTAATAAGGAAGGGGTAATTTATGGAAAAAAAAGATTCTGCAGCAAAACCCGTTATTCAGGTGCGAAACCTGAGCAAGGTTTATGTAATGGGTCAGGAACATGTGGTTGCCTTGAAGAACATCAATCTTGCTATAAATAAAGGAGAGATTTGCTGCATTTTTGGCACCTCCGGTTCCGGGAAAAGTACACTGCTGAATCAGCTTGCAGGTCTTGAAAAACCGACCAGGGGAGATGTTTTAATCAACGGGCGGTCAATTTCTCGGATGAACGAGAACGAACTCGCCGCCTTTAGACAAGAGCATATAGGTTTCGTCTTTCAGTCCTATAATCTGCTGAAAGAACTGACCTGCGTGGAAAATGTGGCAATGCCGCTGATGTTTCATGGTGTTCCCAGAGAAGTGCGGGAGCTGGAGGCAAAGAAAATGCTTCACAGAGTCGGACTTATGCACAGACTGAATCACTTTCCGGGGCAGATGTCCGGAGGACAGCAACAGAGGGCAGGAATCGCAAGAGCCTTTATCAGCAGACCTGCGATCGTCTTTGCTGACGAGCCAACCGGAAACCTTGACTCAAAGACCACAAAAGAGGTCATGGGAATGATTCGGGATTTCTCGAGAAAATTTCACCAGACCATCGTGCTGGTGTCCCACGATCCCGAAATGACAACGTATGCTGACCGCATAGTTACGCTCATCGACGGAAATATCGTCAGCGACGAGAAAATGAACCACGAAGACGAATAGAAACAGCAAATAGTAAGAATGGGGAAAAGAATATGAAAAAGTTAATGAAAAAATGTTTAATATTTAGCATGGCGCTGGCGATGGTGCTTAGCTCCATGAGCGCGTTCACGGTTGAAAAAGCGGACGCAACGGGAATATTTGAAGTAGCGGGATATAAGATAACAAGAATTAATACCAGCACAGGATTAGACTCAACGAAGAATCTGTACACGATAAACAAAAACGATACGATAAATGTTGAAGTTACTATTAAATACAATGATACCAGCAGCAAGGTAGGACCGGGGATGCCAGACGTTTCCCGCCTTGTTGACAGCTTTAACGGTGGAACAATGGGGAAAGTTACTGAAGGGACGGCGGCCAATACATATGTAATTCCGATTTCAGACCTGAAGTACACGGGTACTGGGCAGAGCCTGGAATTTATGGTGCAGAATAGTGACAAAACATACGAAAGTTTGAAGGTGACTATTTCCGAGGCCAAGGTCTATGTTGAGCCGACCACCGACGACAGCTCCAACACCTACACTCCTGACGCCATTCCGGCTCCAAAGGCC
>CAVJCN010000277.1:0-3509 GCA_963647945.1 Absicoccus sp.
CTCGTACTCAGCCTCTCCCGCCGGGTCAACGGTAATGAAATTTGCTCTGAAAGAAATATCGGTTTCCGACATATCCACACCTATCGCTGCCGCTTCCAGGGGGGAGCGTCCCGTCAGATAAATTCTTGGGTCGTATCCCATCACTGACAGGTTTGCAGAATCGCTTCCGGGGCTTATCCCCTCCGGTACGGTTCTGACCGTTCCTATCTCGCCTTTTGAGGCAAGCTCATCCATGGTGGGGATATCTGCGGCTTCAAGGGGCGTCATGCCCCCCAGAGAGGGGATCGGGTTGTCTGCCGAGCCATCCGGTATAACAATCAGGTATTTCATTTATTTGTTCTCCTCTTCAAATTCTTTCATGAAATTAACGAGTTCGCGAACGCCCTCTTCCGGCATTGCGTTGTAAATGCTTGCTCTCATGCCTCCGATGGAGCGATGGCCCGAAAGGTTTATCATGCCCTTTTCCTTTGCGGCGGCAATGAATTTCTTGTCAAGCTCTCCATCTCCCGTTACGAAAACCACATTCATCAGTGAACGGTCTTCCTTCGCCACCGGGCAACTGAAAAGCTCACTGGATTCAATGTAGTCGTAAAGGAGCTTCGCCTTTGCGACATTTCTTTTCTCCATTTCCGCTATACCGCCGATGGATTTAAGGTATTTGAACACTTCGCCGGCAACATAGATGGAGAAGCACGGCGGCGTATTATACATGGAGCCGTTGTCCGCATGAATTTTGTAGTCAAGGTATGTAGGAACTTCTTCCCCGGCAAATCCGATCAGGTCTTCTCTTATGATGACGATGGAAACCCCCGCAGGGCCTACATTTTTCTGAGCGCCTGCCCAGATCATGCCGAATTTTGTCACATCAACTTCCTCGGACATGATATTTGACGACATATCGGCAACCAGCGGTACATTTCCGGTGTCCGGAACATAGTTGTATTTTGTGCCGTATATGGTGTTGTTTGTAGTGATGTAGACATAGTCCGCGTCCTGTCTTACATCCTCTTTCGTAATCTTGGGAACCCAGGTGAACTTGTCGTCTTCGGAGGAAGCGATAACCCGAATATCTCCATATTTGCAGGCTTCTTTGTATGCTTTCTTCGCCCATGTTCCCGTAAGCACATAGTCGGCTTTCTTGGAATTGCGGAGAAGGTTCAGCGGTACCATGGCAAACTGGAGCGTGCCTCCGCCCTGAAGGAACAAAACCTTGTAATTATCCGGAATGTTCATCAGTTCTCTGAGGTTTGCCTCCGCATCATCTATAATCTTCTGAAATTCTTTGGATCTGTGGCTCATTTCCATGACGGACTGGCCGGAGCCTTCGTAATTCAATAAATCTTTCTGTACTTTTTCCAGTACCTCAACCGGCAACATCGAAGGACCTGCCGAAAAGTTGTATACTCTGTTATAGTTGCTCATTTTGTCCCTCCTGAATTTTATGCGTATAGGTTCAGTATACCACTTTACGGGGCTTTCGTAAAGTGATATACTATCTCCGGGAGGTAAATATTTATGTATAAAATTTCAACTTTAAATAAAATTTCGCCGGTTGGTTTGAAAGAGCTGACAGGCAGCTATACACTTACAGAAAATGTATCCGAGGCAGATGGGATTCTTGTGAGAAGTCAGGATATGCATGAAATGGAACTTGGTGACAGCCTTAAGGCTATTGCAAGAGCAGGAGCCGGGGTAAACAACATTCCTCTGGACAAATGTGCGGAAAGGGGCATCGTGGTATTTAACACCCCCGGCGCAAATGCCAACGCGGTGAAAGAGCTGGTTATCTGCGGGCTTTTCCTTGCCGCAAGAAACATTCCGAAGGCGCTCAAATGGGCCTCGGAACTGACCGAAGATGTGAGTAAAACCGTAGAAAAGGGCAAGTCCCAATTCGCAGGTCGCGAAATCGCCAGTAAAACTCTCGGTGTTATCGGACTCGGTGCCATCGGCCGCAAGGTGGCAGCTTCCGCGGCATCTCTTGGCATGGAGATCCTTGGCTATGACCCTTATGTTTCGGAATGCGAGGGCATAACGGTGTATGGGGATTTGAAGGAAATGCTGCCCCTTTGCGATTATGTGACCCTGCATCTTCCTGCAAACGACTCCACAAAGGGCATGATGAACGCGGAGCTTTTCTCCGCAATGAAGGACGGCGCGATTTTGCTGAATTTTGCCAGAGATAAACTTGTAAAGGAGTCTGACCTTTTCACGGCTATGGAATCCGGCAAGATAGCAAAATATGTTACGGACTTCCCAAATGATAATATGGTAGGAAGAGAAAATGTAATTCTTCTGCCTCATCTGGGGGCTTCCACGGCTGAAGCGGAGGATAACTGCGCGGTTATGGCGGTTAACGAAATCCGCAATTATCTTGAAAACGGAAATATCATAAACTCCGTAAATTTCCCGAAACTTGACATGGGCGAGCTTAACGGCGGAACACGACTTGCGGTTATGGTTTGCGGTGCTCAGGATCCTGCTCTCGCGGTAATGGAGTCCCTTTCCGCCGCCGAAATTAAATACTCCCGGGTTATGGCAAGCCGCCGTGAAGACGGAATTGCCTATGTTCTTGCCGAAATCGGGCAAGGGGATGTTCCTGCCTCCCTGTTCAAGGGAGAAAACGACCCAAAGGTGATTGGATGCCGTACGATTATGGGGTAGTGATTTATTAGCTATTTCCTGTAAGAGATTTTAGATTGCAGTACCTTCAACGGATGCGAGGCGCGGTAGTTATTTAGTAGCTACCGCGTCTTAATTTATAATTTACAAATTAAATAAAAATATTTTTCATAATTCCTTGTTCTATATCCTCAATGCTATAAATAGTGTCCATAACATCGAAGGTTTCTCTCAAATTACCTCTTGCGCTCTTCCATCCAATTCCATCCGTAAACCACACAAATGTAAAATCCTTAATAGTATCAGCCTCCTGTGAAAGCATTTTATAGCTTCTTGCAGTTTCATTGAGCTTAGAACCACCGCTTGCATAAAAATTTGTTTCAATTGCATATATCATTTTATCTGTCTTAATTACAAAATCGAATCTCTTAGCAGCTTTCCCCTGATTTGAAAGTGCAGACAAATCAATATTCCATTTAGATTCTATATCTTTCAAATACATCTCTTTAAAGTAATTTTCGTTTTTCTTAAAACCTGTCGCAGCAATATACTTTTCCACCAAGTCTTCCATTTGATGACCGCCACGGTTTTTGCGCCCATTAGAATCCAAGCCGGTTTCAATGCCTAATGCATAATCAACTAAATTATTTACAAGATGATTTGCAATCATATCAAATAAACCTGTTTTTAGCATAAACACCTTGTATTGCTCTACATCGTAATTCATTGTTTTGAAATTATACAAAAACGCGCCGTCTTCATCCTGTGCGTATATCTCGCTACCTCTGACTGCAAGTAACAATGGTATACATTTTAGTGTTTCCGGATATCTTGTCACTATCTTCTCAAATTCGTCTTCTATATTCTTTGAACCAATTAATGAATTCAAA
>CAVJCN010000278.1:0-2698 GCA_963647945.1 Absicoccus sp.
AGAAAACCACATTCTCGCTTTGCTTTATTATCTCCTCTAATCGTTTGTCCAATTCCTCCGCCTCCGATTTTCTAAGCTGAACTCCGTAATTTTTGTCATACATGGATAGTATAACATTAAACCCGCCAAAAAACAACCGAGCCCGCGGGATTCTAGCATCTCCCACAGGCTTGGTTGCTTATCAAAAGGTTTCTAATTTGTTTTTCCTAAAATCTCTACAAGCATCCCTGCTTCTTCTTCAAAATACTTTTTTATTTTGTCCACGTACTCGTCAGAAGGCGTTGCGAAATCCACAGGCTTCTCTCCCAGATTTCTCTTTTTTGTTATTCCCAGATTATGATAAGGCAGGAGCGTCAAATGGGTAATTCCATTTTCTTTATAAAATGCTGCGGTTTTCTCGATGATGTCCCATGTATCGTTTACATCGTGCATCAGAGGCATTCTCATTTGGATTTTGGAACTTGTAATTGGATTCCTCGCCAATCTCCTCAGGTTTTCCAGAATTATCTCGTTGCTCTGCCCTACATATTCTTTATGCACCTCGTTATCTATGGATTTCATGTCATAAAGAATGTTGGTCACGTTTTCGTACTCCGCGAGCCGCATCAGCGCGTCTCCATTGCCGAAGCCCGACGTATCAAGGCATACTTTCACGCCGTTTTCCTGCGCCAGCTTTATCAGCTCCTCTGCAAAATCCGCCTGAGAAAGCATTTCGCCTCCGCTGATGGTCATGCCCCCACCGGTATGCTCATAAAAGCCCTTGTCCTGCAAAACCTCCGCCATGATCTCCTCGGCGGTCATTTCCTTAGCCACAGCCTTTAGCGCCTGGGCGTAGCAGAATTTTGTACATTCGAGGCAGCAATCGCAAAGATTCCGGTCCACATGGATTCGCTTGTCCTCTTCCCCTACAAAAATCGCCTTTTGCGGGCAATGGGTGAGGCAGTAGCCGCAGTGGATACAGCTGTTGGGCATTTCGATGATCTGCTGCTCAAAGCGGATCAGCTCCGGATTGTGGCACCATTTGCAATTTAACGGGCAGCCCTTGAGGAAGACCGTGGCTCTGATCCCCGGTCCGTCCTCTGTGCTGAACTTTTGAATTGCTCCCACAAGCGCCTTGTGTTTGTTCTTTTCCATTGCGGTCTCCCTACTCAGGCTTTTCAAAGTGCGCAGTTCTGTAAATAATCGTGTCCTGTGCGCTCTTATCAAGTTCCGTAAAGTAAGCCATGTATCCGGCTACCCGAACCATAAGACCCTTGTGGTTTTCAGGATGTACCTGTGCATCTTTGAGTGTTGCCGTATCAACAACGTTGATTTGAATGTGTTCCCCGCCGTGGTCGAAATAGGTCTTGATTACGCCTTCGATGCTTTCCAGTCCTTTTTCGCCCTCAACGCCCTTCGGGTCGAAACGCAGGTTGAACAAAGCTCCGTCGTGGAATGCTTCCTGTCCCATGGATGCCACGGATTTTACCGTTGCGGTTGGACCACTGGTATCTCGTCCCATCATCGGGGAAGCGTTATCGCAGAAAGGCTCTCCGGCAAGTCTTCCGTCAGGGGTAGCTCCGCATACCGCACCGTGAGACACGTTTACGGTCTGGGAGTGAACGTTGAAGGAGAACATTCCGCCTCTTGCATCCGGCCAAGTCTGAACATTATCTGCGATGAAGTGCATCATCTCTCTGTAAATTCCGTCTACGTGAGCCTTGTCGTTGCCAAATTTTTCCGGTTTGTTCAGCAAAAGCTGACGCATACGTTCTTCGCCCTCAAAGTTCTTGTCAAGAGCCTTTATGAGCTCATCCATGGTGATGTCCTTGTCCTCGAATACGCATTTTTCAATCGCTTCGATGGAGTCTGCCATATTTGCGGCTCCGGTGATATAAAGACCTGCGGTGCTGTATTTTGCGCCGCCCTCCTGAACGGATTTGCCGCTTTCCACGCAGCCCTTTGTAACCATAGAGGCGAAGATTACAGGGAATCTCAGCATGTGCATACTCTGCATAATCTTGTATCCCTCGGTTACCAGTCTGTAGTGGTGCAAAATCTGCTTTTTAAGGGCGTCCTTAAATTCTTCGATATTCTTGAAATCTCTCGGATCTCCGGTTTGGAGTCCCATGAGCTTGCCCGTTGACGGGTCCACGCCGTTGTGAAGCACGAATTCCAGCATCTTGCCCATGTTTACATATCCTGCGTCAGGGGAACCGTCTGTGGAGCCGCCGCCAGGCCCCGGCTGAACGCAGCCTACGATGGTCCAGTCTCTGGACTCTTCCATGGTGCAGCCCTTGCCCTGGGTCATCTTTATTGCCGCGTTGTCGTTAAAGAAGCCCGGGTTCGCCTGTCCGTCCTGAATCATCAAGCAACCCTTGCGAATCAGTTCCTCCGGCGTACCTTCCCAAACTCTCACCGCCATTACCGGCTGGGTGGTCTTGAGCTGGTTTGCGGCTTCGAGGCAGAGATAAGACAGTTCGTTTGTCGCATCCTTGCCGTCTCTGGTCTGTCCCCCTACGATGAGGATTTCCCACATCGGGTAACCCGCAAAGGAGGTCGCATACCATTTGTCTCTTACTTCGAAAACCTCGCAAGCCTTGAGGTAGAAGCACTCCAGCATTTCCAGAGCCTCGTCCTCGGTTATATTCTTTTCGTCGATGACGTCTTTTTTATAATATGGCCACATATATTGGTCGAATCTGCCGAAGCCGTTGGC
>CAVJCN010000278.1:2708-3494 GCA_963647945.1 Absicoccus sp.
TGTACGAACCAAATGGACTGAAGCGCCTGCCAGAAGTTCTGCGGCGGATTTTCCGGTACAACCCTGCAGTTTTCTGCAATGCTAAGAAGTTCCTTTTTGCGTTTTTCGTCCTTGCAGGCAGCAGCCTGTCTTTCGGCTTCCTCTGCCATTCTGTGGGCGTAGATAATGAGGCCCTCGCACTGGATGATGCAGGCTTTCCAGTAGTTGATTTTCTCCTGATCTTCCTTGGTTGTGCCGACAGTCTTTGCAATGTTTTCCCGGCATTCATCCATATATCCCTTGAGCCCTACCGTAAGAATTTTTTCGTGGTCGCAGGTGGTTTCGCCGGAAACTCCGTTTCTGAGTCCCACGGTGATGATATCGTCCTTGATACATTCTTCGGTGTGGGTTGGAAGCGCAGTCTTTGACATATCTTCCATGGACTTTCCCTCCCAGTATGGCAGGGTTTTGAGAATCAGCTCTCTATCCTCGGGCGAGATGTCGTATGGGTCTTTGGTTCTTACCGGGAAATCGTCGATGTCGCTGATGTACCAAGAGCTGGACTGGAATTCCGGATGGAGATTCGCCCCTCTGTATTTGTTTGTCGGCGTCCCTACCACCAGCTCGTCCTCCATAATCAGAGTGGTCATGTGTTCCATGATGTACTTCACCACTTCTGCCCGGAAAATCGGAATGGCATCTCCTGCGAATTTTTTGTAGGCTTCTGTAGCCAAAACGAGTCTTTCTGCGGTAATGCAAGGTCTTGAATCCCACAGCTTCGTTCTCATCTTTTGCAATCTTTCGTTT
>CAVJCN010000279.1:0-3491 GCA_963647945.1 Absicoccus sp.
TTACATATCTGGGATTTTTTGTGTGTAAGTTGCCCCCTCTGTGTGTTTTATGTATGCCGGACGCAATTCATATGCTCCCGCGCCTCACAATACAGGACTTTGGGATTGAGCATTCTTTTTGCTATAACTGCGTGCTATTTTTGTCTGCCTTCCGGGGTACAGTTTGATTTCGCAAATTGGCTTTTTGCTGCTTTTCCGCGGGAAATAGCCAATTTTTTCGTTGTTTTTGGTACATTTTTTTGGCTTTTTTAGAGGATATGACGATTTTGTCCAAATTCGGACAAAATCTGCCGAATATTTTTACAGTTTAGGGAAAATATTGAATAGGAATTGGCTTTTTTAAACGGATTCTCGCAAAAAGCCAATTTCAAGATTATATGTACCGAAAATGTGCTAAAAGTAATGTTTTCGGTGCATTTCTGCCGGGCTTTTTCAAATAGCTCCTCTTTCAAGTCGTTCGCGCAGAAAAAGCCAATTTCGGCTTGTGGCTTTGTGGTGCCGGGTTTGTGATGCCGGGCTTGCAGTGGTTGTGGCTTTGTATTGCGGGGTTTGCAGCGCCCAAAAGTTGGAGGGCAGTGCCCAAAAGGGGGAGGGCAGTGCCCGAAAGTTGGAGAACAGCGCCCGAAAGTTGGATTTTTTCGCCTTATGGCGGATTTTCTACAACATTTCGCAGTTTCTCGGCTGTTTTTGCCCCATTTTTCTTGCATTTTCTTCCAAATGTTGGAGAAATATCGGTTTCACTAAAAAAGTCCAACAAAACCGCTGATTTACGCCTGCAATTGTTGGGCTTTTGGGCAAGATTGCGGATTTTATCCAACTTTCGGCGAAAATCCGCGTCTTTTCCCGGCAAATCATGGGCAAAAAAAAAGAAAAAAATTGGAGATTTTCAGCGATGTGGCCAAAAACTCCAACTTTCCCCGGAAATCGCAGCTTTGTCCTTGCTTCTAGCACTCTGCCGCGCTCTGCTCCGTCATTTCCTCCGGTCGTCTGTAGGTGATCAGATCCTCCGCAATTTCGTGAGCCGCGATGGATACGGGTCTGTCGATGTCCACATCTGTGAGAATCGGCTTTCCGTCGATGATATCTCTTGCTCTCTTTGCGGCTAAAATCACCAGTGTATATCTGCTGTCCGCTTTCTTTCTGATTTCGTTAATGGATGGATATAACATTATTCTTCCTCCTTATACCTTTTTACCAGTTCCTCCGCCGTGATGGTGACCTTTGAATGTTCCGCGATTACGATGGATTTTACCCTCGAAACCGCCTCCTCAAGTTCGCCGTTTACGACGCAGTAGTCATATTTTTCAATAAATGACAGTTCTTTAAGGGTTTCGCCAAGCCGCATCTCGATGGCTTCTGCGGTTTCGGTTCCCCGACCCGTGAGCCTCTTGCGAAGCTCTGCCATGGACGGCGGCAAAATAAAGATGAACACCCCGTCAGGATAGTTTTCTTTTACCTTCAAAGCTCCCTGGATGTCAATTTCCAATATAACATCAACGCCCTGCTCCAGCTTTTTGATGACCGGCTCCTTCGGGGTGCCGTAGCGTCTGCCGTAAACCTCTGCGTGTTCCAGGAATCCGTCCTTATTAATTCGATCAACAAATTCTTCTTCGTTCACAAAATAATAGTGGACACCGTGAATTTCCCCTTCTCTGGGTGCTCTGGTGGTCATGGACACCGAAAGTTCAAGGTCGGTCTGTGCCAGAAGTTCCTTGCAAATCGTGCCCTTGCCTGCTCCGGAGGGGCCGGACAAAATAAATAATTTTCCTGAATGTTGCGTGTTTAAATTCATCAAAAGCCTCTACATTTCGCATTTTGTCATTGGTTTTGTTAACTCTGAAATATTATTTTATCACAGTTTTGCGGATTTTTCAAGTTTTTCTTATTCGGCTCTATTCCGCAGTTTCTTATCCGGCTCTATTCGGCAGCTCTATTCAGCGGCTCTATTTGGCCTGTATTATGCCATGCCTTGGCTGCAAACCCGCCGCTATTCGATGTTCTGAACCTGCTCTCTAATCTTCTCGATTTCGCTCTTGATCTCCAGCATATAGCCGGTAATGGTTATGTCGTTGGCCTTGGAGCCGATGGTGTTCGCCTCTCGGTTCATCTCCTGCACCAGGAAATCCAGTTTTTTGCCGTCGGGCTGGTTGCTCTTTGTGATGATGTTTTCAAGCTGGGATAGATGGCTGCCCAGGCGGGTTATTTCTTCGTCTATGGCGCATTTGTCCGCAAAGATCGCCGCTTCCACGAGGATTCGGTCCTCCGGCACTTCCACGCTGCCGCCGATAAGCTCTGTGATGCGTTCCCGAAGTCTTGCGGTATAGTCAACGGAAACCTGCGGGGCTCTCTCGGCAATCTTATCGAGAATTTCTCTGATGTGGCGACCCTTTGCAATCAGGTCTTCCGCCAGCTTTTCTCCCTCGATTGCCAGCATTTTTTCCAGGTTTATCGCCGCTTCGGAAACCGGTATAAGAATTGCTTTTGTGATTTCTTCCTCGTCCGTGGCATCCGGAATTGCTTTCATTACATCCGGAAGCCCCGCCAGGAATTGCAATGTGATGTCCCCTTCCACCGCAAACTCCTTTCGCAGCTCAAGCAGGTTTTCATAATACTGCCTTGCAAGCATGGTATTCAATTTGATATTCACATCGTTTTCCGTGATATTTTCCACCATGATGGAAACATCCACCTTGCCCCGCCGAATGCGTTCCTTTACGGCGTTTTTCACCTTGTCCTCGGCGAAACCGTAGCGCCGCGGCATCTTGACAGAAATATCGGAATATCTGTGGTTTACCGATTTTATTTCCACGGTGATATTGCGCTTTCCGTCGGTATATTCGCTTCTTCCGAAGCCTGTCATGCTCTTGATCATACCCTTTTACCTCGTTTCTTTTCGTATTTTTGTATGATTCCAAATACTATTTTACTAAAAATTCGGGCGAGTTGCAAGGTTTGGTTTACTTTATGCAAATAATGAGATATAATTTTGATAAATGACGCAAAACAGGAGGCTTTCATGGCATTTGACGGCATCGTTACGCGGGCAATGACTCGCGAACTTAATGAGAAAATTTTATACGGAAAAATCGAAAAGGTTTACCAGCCCGAGGCTGACGAACTGGTTTTTCATATACACACAAAAAACGGCAATCTGAAGCTGCTGGCTTCGGCGGGTTCCGCCCACGCAAGGATGGGGTTCATCACGGAAAATCCGGTGAATCCCCCGGCACCCCTGGCATTTTGTATGCTGCTGCGAAAGCACCTGCAAGGGGGGCGCATTACGGAAATCACTCAGAAAGGCTCTGAGCGAATCATCGAAATTTCCCTGGAAACCTTGAACGAGCTGGGTTTTACCATGTCAAAAAAATTGATTTTCGAGATCATGGGGAAGCACAGCAACATCACCCTGGTAGACATCGCCAGCGGAAAAATCATCGACTCCATCAAGCGGGTGAGCTTTGATGTAAACAGAGTTCGGCAGATTCTCCCGG
>CAVJCN010000280.1:0-3489 GCA_963647945.1 Absicoccus sp.
ATCCAGGAACATACTGGTTAAATACAAAGAAGAACAATATACAAGAGATTCCATTGTCGTATCCGTTGCAGGAAATTTCGACGAAAAGGAATTTTGCAAATTTCTTGAAGATAAGTTTGACTCTATGGCAAGGGAAAAGCAGACCCGGCCTTGCGAAAAGGGGGAGTATCGTCCCGGCTTTAAAGTCATGACAAAGGATATCCAGCAGTCACACATATGCCTTGCCACAAAGTCTGTTCCGCTGGAGGACAAAAGAATTTATGCCCTTCAGGTGCTTAACAACATAATGGGCGGGAGCATGAGCTCAAGGCTTTTCCAAAACATAAGAGAAGAAAAGGGTCTTGCATACAGCGTTTACTCTGTGATGAGCTCATTCTCCACAGACGGATACTATCTTATTTATGCGGGGGTTGGACACGATAAGATCAAAGACGCTTTGCAGGGGATAAAAGAAGAACTTGTGAGCCTTAAAAAAGACGGAGTTACCCAAGATGAACTTTCCATGTCAAAGGAACAGTTAAAAAGCAGTTTTATCTTTGGTCAGGAAAATGTCGCAAGCAGAATGTTTGCAAATGGCAAAAATGTGATTCTTCTTGATAAAATATATACGCCGGAGGAAATTATATCGGAAATCGATAAAGTCGGTCTTGAGGACATAGATCGGGTCAAGTCGCTTATATGCGACACTGACAGTTATACCGGTGTTGCGGTTACAGACAGGAGATTTGATTGGAGCAGAGCATGGAAATAAAAATAGTAAGTAAGGGCGGCGAAGTCCCGACCTACGCTACGGCAGGCTCTTCCGGCGCGGATCTGAGGGCGTATATAGACGAGCCCATAACCCTTGCTCCGGGGGAAAGGCGCCTTGTGCCAACGGGAATTTTTGTTGAAATTCCGGAGGGAATCGAGGCGCAGATAAGAGCCCGTTCGGGGCTTGCGATAAAACACGGTATCGGGCTTGTAAACGGCGTGGGAACGGTGGACAGCGATTATCGGGGGGAATGGAATATTCCTCTTATTAACTGGGGCAGCGAGCCTTATACGATACAAAACGGCGATAGAATCGCCCAGGTTATTTTTTCAAGATACGAAAAGGCAGATTTTACCGTGGTATCCGAGATAAGCCAAACTCCGCGGGGTGCCGGGGGCTTCGGCCACACGGGAATAAAATAAATTGATTTTCGAGGTGAGATAAAATGTTACTTAGGAAAGAGCTGGAAAAGCGTGAGTTTGAGATTTTGTCGGAAACGGCCGCAAAAAGCGCCGAGTCAAAGGGCAGACTTTTTCCGGAAGAAAAATGCGACATAAGAACCGAGTTTCAGAGGGACAGGGATCGTATTATACATTCCAAGGCCTTCAGAAGACTTATGCACAAGACCCAGGTATTTTTGGCACCGGAGGGAGATCATTTCAGAACCAGACTTACCCACACGATAGAGGTATCCCAGATTGCCAGAACCATTGCAAGAGCCCTGAATCTCAACGAGGATCTGACCGAGGCCATCGCCTTGGGACACGACCTGGGACATACGCCTTTTGGACACAACGGCGAGGAGGTTCTGAATAAAATACATCCCGGCGGTTTTGAGCATAATGTCCAAAGCCTCAGAGTTGCGGATGTGATTGAGTCCACCCCATCAAGACGGGGGATGAATCTCACCATGGAAGTCAGGGATGGTATCGTAAACCATACTGGCAAAGCCATGCCATTTACACTTGAAGGGCAGATCGTCAAAATCAGCGACAGAATCGCCTATATAAATCACGATATAGACGATGCCATAAGAAGCGGCGTTATTTCAGCGGAGGACTTGCCTGAGGAGGCTCTCCGACTTTTCGGAAAAACCCACCGCCAGCGCATAAACAACATGGTGGCGGATGTGATTAAAAACAGCGATGGCAAGGATCGCATCTATCAAAGCCCGGAGTACAAAGAAAGTCTTGATTCTCTTAGATCCTTCATGTTTGCAAATGTTTACAAAAGCAGCAGAGTAAAGCGGGAAGAAGATTTAAACAAGGTGGAAGTGGTGATAAGCTCATTGTACGATTATTTTATTGACAATATCGACCAGCTTCCGGAGGACATGAAAGAAATTGCGGCACGGGACGGCAAAAATGAGGCGGTAAAGGATTATGTAGCCGGCATGACGGATAGATTTGCCCTTGCCACATACACGGATTTGTTCGTTCCGAAGGGATGGAAATAAACCGGAAATAAATTTAAAAAATTTTTTTCGTTATTTTCGACATTTTTTTATATGAAAAAAGGAAACGACCCAGGATTCTCGTATATAAGACTATAAAGGTTTTGTACGGAGCGTAAAATGGGTCGTTTTATTAATAATTCTAGCATAGATGAACTCAAGGAAAGCATTAATATAGTAGATGAGATCGCAAAGGTCGTACCGCTGAAGAGAGCCGGGGCAAACTATAAGGGGTGTTGTCCCTTTCACAATGAAAAAACGCCGTCCTTTGTAGTTTCCGAGCAGAAGCAGATCTTTACCTGCTTTGGATGCGGAGAAACAGGAAATGTAATCAAATTTACCCAGAGATACTACAATCTTGACTTTCCGGAGGCAGTGGAAAAGCTGGCAAGGGAAAACGGTATTACCCTAAAACACAGCGGAACCGAGGACAAAGACCGGGAAAAATATTATGAGATAAACAAAGAAGCCGCCAGGTTTTTTTACAGAAATTTTACCGAATCTAAAAACCCGGGCTATACATATATGAAAAAGAGGGGGATAGAGGATTCCACCCTGAAAAAATTCGGAATCGGTTATGCTGACGATACATGGGACAGCCTGTATGCTTTTTTTAAAGAAAAAGGCGTAGAGGAAAAAATTCTTTTGGAATTGGGGCTGATTTCGGAAAAAAACGGACAATTTTACGATAAATTCAGAAATCGCGTAATTTTTCCGATTATAAACACCGCCGGCAGGGTAATAGGATTTGGAGGAAGAGCAATCGGAGACGCTCAGCCCAAGTATCTCAATTCACCGGAAAACAAGGTTTTCCAGAAAAAGAATAATTTGTATGCATTGAATATATGCAAACAGGATATCGCAAAGCAAAACAGCGCCATCATGGTGGAGGGTTATATGGATGTCATTTCCCTCTATCAGGCGGGGGTTCATAATGCCATAGCCTCCCTGGGTACAGCACTGACGGACAATCAGGCGCGGCTCATAAAAAGATACACAAGGAACATAATCCTTTCTTATGATGCCGATCAGGCGGGCCGAAAGGCGGCTCTTCGGGGTATAGATGTACTGGGAGGTCAGGACTGCAAGGTCAAGGTTCTTCATGTTACCGACGGCAAAGACCCGGATGAATTTATCAAACAGCATGGCAGAGAGGCTTTCCTTGAACTTACGGAAAAAGCCCTTCCGATGATCGACTATAAGCTGGATTCCGTTAAGCAGAACCTCAACCTCAAAACCGAGGAAGGAAAGATCGATTTCATGAAAAAAGCCGCCGAGATTTTAA
>CAVJCN010000281.1:0-3486 GCA_963647945.1 Absicoccus sp.
GATTGAGATGGATGGAGAGTGGAAGGACGGAAAATACGGACTCCAGCTTCAGGTCAATCATTGGCAGGAGATCGTGCCGCCCACATTAGAGGGCGTCCGCAATTATCTTGCCTCCGGTCTGCTGAAAGGCATCGGAGAGAAGACAGCCGACGCGATCATTGAAAAGTTTGGTGTTAATGCTCTGGAGATTCTGGAACATCAGCCAGACCGGCTTCTTGAGATTCGCGGTATTACAAAGGAGCGGCTTGCGGAGATCAAGGACGCCTATGCGGAAACCAGTCGGATGCGGGTCCTGATGACCCTGCTGGCTCCATTCAAGGTCACGCCGACAACCGCGCAGAAGATCTATCAGCATTTCGGTCCTGCCTGTGCAGACATTGTGAAACAGAGTCCTTTCAATCTCTGTCAGGTGCCGGGGTTCGGCTTCAAGAGGATTGACGCCATCGTGCAAAAATCCGGTGGAGATCTGCGTGATCCGAAGCGCGTCCACGGTGCGCTGTTTTATGCGCTGGAGGACGCACGGACAAAGGACGGACATCTCTATCTGGAGGCGGAGGCTCTGCTCAAAGCGGCTATGCAGCTGCTCAATGAGCGGATACCCCTCCCACAGATGCGCGTCCCCATGAGCCAGGTCGAACAGGAACTGTCTGCCATGATCCGGCAGGACGAGGTGGTGTCGAATCACGGCAATGTGTATCTGCCCAAGCAATTCCTGCAGGAGAGTGAAACCGCGCAGAAAGCGGTAGAGCTGTTTTTGGCAAAACCAACGGTGGTAGATATTGCGCAGCCTTTGGAGCGGGTAAAGCATAGCTTAGGGCTCAACCTGTCCAAACGCCAGTCAGAAGGCGTAGAGATGGTGTTCCGGCATAACCTGTCCATCATCACAGGCGGCCCCGGTACCGGCAAGACCACAGTTCTGAAAACGGTGATTGAGGTGTACCGTCAGCTCTATCCACGGCAGAAAATCGTACTCGGAGCGCCCACAGGTAAGGCGAGCCGGCGTATGGCAGAGGCAACGGGGATCGATGAAGCACAGACGCTCCACAGCATCCTGGGGCTTCACGGCGATTCGGAATCCAAGAAAGACCGGGAACGGAAACCGCTGGAGGCAGGGCTCCTGATCGTGGACGAGACTTCCATGGTCGATATGTGGCTGAT
Organism: Absicoccus sp.; assembly: GCA_963647945.1. Lineage (GTDB taxonomy): Bacteria > Bacillota > Clostridia > Peptostreptococcales > Anaerovoracaceae > CAG-238. The sequence continues at coordinate 1,159 of CAVJCN010000281.1, forward strand.
CCACCAGCTCTTTTCGCGCCTGCGTCCCGGAACCAAAGTCCTTTTGGTCGGTGACGCGGACCAGTTGGAGAGCGTGGGCACCGGTGATGTATAAATGACACCGTGCTCAATCTTCTCGATAGGGATATAGTTCGCCAAGGCATTGAGCGGCTTAACGGCTTCTTCCTCCTGCAAGAAGGTCTTGAACTGTGTCACGCTGCGCTGCTTCAGATCAACAGAAAATCGGCTGTGGCTTTTGGGGAGCGGAGGATCTTCTGCTTCGCAGTCACTTTTCCGCTGCTGCGCCCAACTGGGCAGCAGCGTTTTCCCGTTTTTGCCGCCCTGCGTCCCATCGCGTGAAAGGATTCTGCGGTTGTGCAGAAAGCAAAAAAACAGGCGGATAAAAGCGGACAGACTCATGCCGGATACGCCAATCAAAGCGAGAAGGACCAAAGGGAGAGCTGTCAGGCATAAAATTATGACGCGGACAGTGAGGGAAAAGGGGAGGCGCAAAACAGGCACGCCAACCGCAAGACCAAGAATGACCGCCTCAATCGTATTGCGGGTTTTCAGAAGACCGCCGAAGAGTGTGCCGCCCTCCATAAAGTTGGGAGGGATCACATACACCTCAAATTCTTCCGGTTTCATAGACAGCCTCCCTTATATCCGGTCTTTCCGCTTCGGCGGGTCAGGCATTTTTTTGACGATCTCCTTGTGATAGTCGATTTCGCCGTCCGGCGCAGTAAAGGGCGTCTTGATTACGGTATCAACGGCATACTGCTTGTACCATTGGACGCCATCGGCAGAGAAGACTTTTTGGTGTTCACCGTCCGGCGCGGCATATTGCCCGGTATGGTACATTCCAAAGGAAATGCCCTCCGGATGCTCCGGAGAATACTCTGTGCCGGTGATGCGCCCGCCGCCGATTTCAACGTCGGAATAGGATATTTGCGGTGCGGCGTCTCCCTGAGCAGTAATGCCCATGTAGGAAGACATCGCCTGTGATGCAAACTCTCCGGTGATGGAGCCGGTGGAGTGTAAGTCTCCGGCTGCGACCATACCGATCACATCGTTGGCAAAACGCCCGCCCTCCAGCATGGAATTGGTAAAAATACGCCCGCCGAGGCCAACGGAGTGTTGCGACTCCCTGCGGAGTGAGGAAACCGAGGCAGTTCGGGTACTGGAAGCGACCTGCTGATGGGGTACGCCCGTCTGCGACTTTTGAGAAGCGCTTTCGCTGCGCGTCTGCTTTGCCTGATGAACAACGCTTGCTGCCTGCCGCTCGGCATTTACAGTACGCTCTGTGGCCTGATGCGCAGCGGACATGGTGGAGGAAGACGCTCTCTGCGTCGTTTGTGTTGCGGTTCTTACGGCGTCATTGGTGATTTTCCGGCTGACAACGCCGGCCAGACCGCCTTGCAGAAAGCCGGAAGAACCGGATGCGGCGCCGCCTGCACGGCTGGAGGCTCTGTCGGCAAAGTTCCCGACAACTTTTCCAGCCATGCCGGCAGCGAGGGAGACTCCTTTGAATGCCACCATTGCCTCACCCAGCAGGGAGCCGCCGGTATGCCCCACATTGACACCGATACTTGCCATGAAGCTGTCGATTTTCTGCGAGACTTTGAGAAACCCAACCGCGCAGAGAAACCAGACCAGGACATTTCCCGTCACGGCCTCGCGGCTGGAACTGCTGACTGCGGCTTCAACATCGCTTTCCTCCAGAGCAAACGCAGGTACCGCCAGGGCGAGCGCAAGTAAAAGAACGGTGCCCAGCAGCGGAATGATTTTATGATATTTCTTCGTAGTAATGACCTCCTACATGGAAAGCGGATTTGAGATGAATGTGCCGACCATCGTGATAAACAACCGAAGGCACCATGCGTTCATCAGCAGCAAAAATACCTGACCGGCGAACATTCTGCACCAGCTTTTGAAGATATTTGCGGTGGATTGCGACGCGCCCATGGCGAAGGCTACCGGTGCGGTATAGACCAGGACACCCAGCAGCACATACCGCTCTGCCGCTTCAAACAGCAATTTAATGTAATTCCACGCGAGAATCAGCGTCAGGATCAGAACGATCAGCGCAACGCCGCCGTTGGCGCAGACACCGATGATAGTCAGCAGAACAGAATTGAAGCTGGCAAAGTCCAAGGAAGGAAGCTCTGAGGACAATATCCACGCATAGGGCGTTCCGCCTATCGTCAGCGCAATGTTTACGATCTCATCCGCATAGTACGCAAGCACAATGAACAGGATCGCCTTGGCGGTCAGCTTAACCGGATCTTCTGCGTCCACGCCCAGTCCCAGCCCGTAATTCTTGAAAAGATTCCAGACCCAGCCTAACAG
>CAVJCN010000282.1:0-3482 GCA_963647945.1 Absicoccus sp.
GTATAAGGTAACCGTTACCAAACAAAGTACGGCTCAGGGGGGGGGCAGCGAGACAACCCAAAGCGGGACAGCTACTTTCACAATAAACAAGGCATCATTGGGCAGTGGGGTTACAATCGTTGAGAAAGAAAGCCCTAAGTTGACGGAATTAAAAACCGATACGGATTTAAAAACATATTACGATGTAAAACTGAATGGTGTGTTGATAAATGATGATGTGAATCTGAGTGGGGGCCAGACTGCCGACCAGCAAACCAGCAAAAAGGTAACAATAACGGCAACTGCTAAAACCCAAAATGTTAAAGACAGTTATGCTAGTATTTTCGACATAAAAACAAATTTGACAAGCAACGCAATCACATGCTCCCAGGTTGGAACACTTACATACAATGGTAGCGCTCAGAAGCCAACTTTTAATGTTGTTTTGAAAGCCGGTAACAAGCAACTTTACGAAAACACGGACTATGTTGTAGGGGATTATAGTGGAAATAAAAACGCTAACGAAAATGCAACAACAAGTATCGCGGGCATAGGTAAATATTGTGGAACTGTGAATGGAGTTGCCTACAAAATTGGACAAAAATCAATTACGGGAAGCAACACCACGATTACAACTGGGAATACCGTTGTTTCGGAGGAGCCAAACATACAAGTTGTTTGTGATGGCGTAGCACTGATTAAAGGAACAGATTACGAGTTGAGTGAAGCTGAAACGAGCTCTATCGGAAATAAAACATTTATTGTAACAGGGAAGGGCAATTATACAGGAACTAGGAAGGCAACACTTAAGGTGGTTGCAGCTGCGAATAATGTTGAGAACATGGAAGTTTACCAAGGTTCGGCGAAGCTGACTAGCAGTTCGAGACTGTCCGGCACATACAACTACTACACCGGCTCTACGCTGCCGGCTCAGAACATCACGGTGTACACAGACAAAACCACAGGCAGCACCCTGAGCACATATAATTATGATGTAGTTTACGAATATACAGACGCAAATGGAAAAACAGTTTCCACCACAGCACCGGTTAGTGCAAAAAAATACGATGTGTATATAGTTGGTAAGAACGATTATGCTGGAAAAAAGAAAATCGGTACTTACGAAATTTTAAAGCACAAAATGAGCAAGTACGACCTGAACATCAGCGTTTCCATGGCAAGCGCCACTGCGGAACCGGCGGTTACGGTAAGATCCGCTTACTACACCAACACAGTATTTACCAAGGGTACTGACTATACGGTATATGCAAGTCCATACACATATAACGGTAAGAGAACCGTTACGATAACTTCGACAGGAACCGGAAATCTTGAAGCAGGTTCGGTAAGCGATTCCTATGCGGTGGTTTCCAAGTCCATATCTTCTTGCACGGTTTCTTTCAAGGACGGCAAGACAAGTGCGGCATACACCGGATACACAATTCCGGTTCAGATCGTTGTAAAAGATGGGTATTACACTACGCTGACCGAGAACCAGCAGTATACCGTAACCTACAAGAACGAAGCTGGCAAAACCGTTTCCTCAATCAAGGACGCAGGCAGATATACCATAGAAATTACAGGTAAAAACGGCTATACCGGAACAACTTACCTGTACTTTACCGTAACCGGCAACGATATTTCCACATACACAGTGGTTCTTGACAAGACCAGCATCGACGCCACCGGCTATTCGGTAACTCTTCCGAAGGTTACAAAAGTTTACAGCGGCTCCACCACCCTTTACTCAACGAACTACACGGTAAGCTACCAGAACGCGGCAGGAACTACCATTACCAGCGCCTACGCTCCGGGAACTTACAAGGTTGTGGTAACGGGGGCAGGCAAGTACAGCGGTACGGCTTATGCAACCTTCACCATCGTAGGCAAAAACCAGACCATCACCGGAGTGGAAAGCACCTACAAAGTTTATCCGACATCAGAGGCTTTCAAACTGACTCCGAAGGCAACCGAGGGAACTTTCACCTACACTTCCAGCGACAACACCGTTGCTACGGTTTCCTCCACAGGAGTTGTGACTCCGCTGAAAGCCGGCAGAGCAAAAATCACAATAAAGACCACGGGCAACACCAAATATAATCCGGCTGAATTTTCAACGGTAATCAAGGTTTACCCGACAAAGGCAGTTATGACAAAGAAGCCGTGGACAACAGGCAAGAGCAAAATCAAGGTTCGCTGGAACAAGCAGGACAATGTGACAAGATATGAAATCAGATACTCCAGAGTTAAGAGCTTCGCAAGCGGAACTTACATTACAAAAAAAGTAAATGCCGCCCAGAACGACTACACGACTCAGTCCACCACCATCAAGAATCTGCAAAGCGGACAGAAATACTATGTAAAGGTTCGCGCCGTTAAGGAAGTTTACAATGATTACGGAAAGAAACTCACCTACTACGGAGCATGGTCAGGCTGGAGAACAGTGGTGGCTAAATAACTGACCGGCAATTTTGAGCAAAAAAAGTTTTGCAAAAAAATTTGAAAAACAGCAAATATTTAGAAGAAAGTGAAGCAGGCAACCGATTATCGGCTGCCTGCGAATTTTTTAGGTGTCCAAAATTCGCCAAGAAGATTCCAAGCTGGAGGATTTTATGGTATACTGATAAAAAGATAAGCTATACATAACCAAGGAAAGCAGGATAAAAATTGATCCGGGCACCGGCGGATTTTGACCGGTGGATTTTGCAGGAGAATAGAATATGAATTTAGAACATTTAAACCCCCAGCAGCGGGAGGCGGCGCAGCATATAGACGGCCCGCTGCTCATACTTGCAGGAGCCGGCAGCGGCAAGACCGCCACCATGACCCACAGAATTGCATATCTGATAGAAAAGGGCGTGAGCCCCTACGAAATCCTTGCGGTGACCTTTACAAACAAGGCGGCGGGGGAGATGCGCCAGCGTGTAGAGAAGCTGGTGGGGCGCTGCCCGGGAATGTGGATTTTGACTTTCCACGCCATGAGCCTTAGGATTTTGCGGGAACACGCGGATATTGTGGGCTACGAGAAGAATTTCGTGGTATACGACACCGTGGATCAAAAAACCCTGATAAAAAGCATAATGAAGGCGCAGAATATCGATGGGAAAACTTTTCCGCAGGCCTATCTTTCTTCGGTTATAAGCAAACAAAAGGAAGCGGACATTTCCCCGGAAGAATATCTTGATATCAACGGCGGCGAGTTCAAAAACAAGGTGATTTACAATGTTTACAGCGCTTACCAACGGGAGCTTCGCAAAAATAATGCCATGGACTTTGACGATCTGCTTCTGAATGCATTCCATGTGCTGAAAAAAAGCCCGGAGGTTTTGCAGGGCTATCAATCTCGTTTTCACTACATAATGGTGGACGAGTATCAGGACACGAACCGGCTCCAGTACGAAATTATCCGTCTGCTGGCAAAGGCCCACAGAAATCTATGCGTGGTAGGTGACGATGACCAGTGCATTTACCAGTGGCGCGGGGCGGACATACAGAATATTTTG
>CAVJCN010000283.1:0-2791 GCA_963647945.1 Absicoccus sp.
GGTGTAGATAATGGTTTTCGTCTGTTGTCAGAAAGCCGCCCTCTCGTAAAGTTCCTACCGCGTAACATACGCTGGGTTTTGAAACTTCCATGTACCGGGCAACATCCACGGAACGCACCATATCGAGTTTCTTTTGAAGTATAAGCACGGATTCTAAGTAATCTTCACCGGATGTGGTGGTATGTTGTTTGTTCTTCATTTATTTCTCCCATGCCATTCGTACCAGTAAAGAAAACGCACTGTTTCTTTTTATTGCTGTATCTTACTGCTGGATATTTTCCAATTTACCGCTTTTTCTCTAATATTTACAAAATCGGCATAAATTCCAGGCTGTGTCATCAACTCCTGATGTGTACCGCGTTGGACAATTCCGCCATTCGCAATAACAACAATCTGCTGTGCGTTTCGGACCGTTTTCAACCGATGAGCAATAATAATAACCGTTTTATCCTCTGTCAGCTTCTCAATGGCCTGCTGGAGTTCTGCCTCGTTTTCCGGGTCCACACTGCTTGTTGCTTCATCCAGAATTATGATAGGGGTATCCTTCAAGATAGCCCGTGCAATCGAAATACGTTGCTTTTCGCCGCCGGATAGAGTAGCACCGCTCTCGCCAATGACGGTATCATAACCGTTTGGTAGTGCCATGATAAAATCATGGCAACACGCACTCTTTGCGGCTCGGACAACTTCTTCGTGAGTGGCATCCGGTTTACCGAACTTGATATTGTTCTCGATGCTATCCGCAAAGAGAAAAACATTCTGAAAGACCATGCTGATATTAGAGAGTAAACTATCCAACTTATACTCCCGTATGTCGGTGCCGCCCAGTTTAATGCACCCTTCATCTACATCCCAAAAACGAGTAATCAAACTGCACAATGTCGTTTTACCGGAGCCAGATGGACCGACTATCGCCGTAGTAGTTTTTGCAGGGATCGTCAGATTGACATGGTTCAAAATTTGGTGATCGCCATAAGAAAAGCCAACATTCTGCAATTCAATCATGGTATCTTTCGGAGCAATATCTTTGCCGGACAAATCCATTACTGGTGTATCGTCAATAGCGTTCACCTTGTCGATGGAGCTTTCTATTAACCGAAGGGCAAAGGACTTTCCCCCCGCCGCCTCCAGTTCACTGAAAATCAAGAAGGAGGCAACACACATCAGCAAGCAGTACACCAGCGTCATGCTGCCTTGCAGATAGAACAGAATAGAGCAAAACATGATTGCCACACTCGCCAATCGCAAAACAAACAGTTGCACCATTCCGTAAGGCCCGAAAACAGTTTCCAGTTTGGTATTGCGTGCGCGGCTTTCCTCAATGGCCTGTTTCATTTTCTGGTTCGATTTGCCACCGAGATTGAAAGACTTTACAATGCCCATACCCTGGATATATTCCAGTGTGGCGCCTACCAAATCCTCCTGTGCCGCCTGCCGTTTAGGAGATACTTCCTGTGATTTCTTTTGAAGTACGGAGTTACAGAGCAAAAACAGCGCAATCCCCAAGCAAGCCAGCAGACCAATCCTCCAGTCGAAGAAAAACATCACAATGGTAATGACCGTTACATGGATAAAACCGTGGATCACTGTAATCAGAACTGATGGCGCATTATTCTCTACATCGCTGATTGTTGTGGTGACGGTAGAGGTCAGATTCCCCAAACTATGGCTGTTAAAGTAGCCCATCGGCATATACTTCATCCTGTCGCCTATATGGATGCGCTTATCCGCGCACATAAAATAGCCAACTCTTGTTTGAGAAAAGTCTGAAATATAACTACAAACGATTTTTCCAATCACTCCTGCCAAAAGAAGCAGAAACGCGAACAAAATATCCTGCCCTTTGATTCCTTCCACCAATCCGTTGAGGATCAGAAAAAGAGCGCCGATCTGAAACATATCAAAGATTGAGTGCAGCAAGCTGAACACCACTGACTTTTTCAAAACCCCTTTCCAGCGGCCAGAAAAAGCATATATTTTCTTTAAGGCAGTAATCATGCTGTTGCACCTCCTTCATCGCGGCTCCCAATATGGGCCTGCCACATTTCTTTATAGAGCGGGCATTTTTTCAGAAGTTCCTCATGCGTGCCGGTTGCCTCGATTCGCCCTTGATTCACCACCACAAGCTGATCCGCACCTGTCACCGTATAGAGTCGATGCGCAACCATAATCAGCGTTTTGCCCTGTACCAATTTAGAAATAGCTTCTTGAATCAGGCTTTCATTCTCAGGGTCAAGGTAGGCTGTTGCCTCGTCGAAGATAATAATAGGAGCGTTTTTCAACATAGCTCTGGCGATGGCAATTCGCTGTCGTTCACCACCCGATAAGTGGCCGCCTGCACCGCCCACAATCGTGTCATACCCATGCTCCAGGTTCATGATGAAGTCATGGCAGCCACACTTTCGGGCAACATCTTCCACTTCTTGATCGGTAGCCGACAACCTCCCCATACGAATGTTTTCACGGATACTTTCATCAAAGAGGTAATTATCCTGCGATACATAAGACACATACGAGGAAAGCTGCGACAGGGGAATATTTTTCAAATCCACCCCGCCAAGAGAAATAGTGCCGGATGTTGCCTCCCAAAAGCCGGTAATCAATTTAGTAATCGTTGATTTGCCTGAACCGGAAGGTCCAACTAAAGCCGTCATTGTTCCAGGTTGTATTGTCAAATTGATATGATCCAATATCGGCTTCGGGTCCTTCAGGTTATAAGAAAAGGAAACATCCTGGAATTGAATAGACTGATTGTGAATATCAGCATCATGGTCCGGCCGCACCATTTCCG
>CAVJCN010000283.1:2847-3458 GCA_963647945.1 Absicoccus sp.
GTTCCGGTGCATCCAGCAGATTTCCCACTTCTCCGACAATCGTGCCAAGCTGTGAAATATTGTCAGTAAATTTAATCGCTCCCAAAATCGGACCGACAATACCCAGAGACAAAATCATAATGGTCAGAAAGACCGGGGCAGACAAGGTTCCATGTTGATACAGAACGGCACCAATGGGAAGAACCGCCAGCCAAACACTGGGCCAGATAGTATTGCTCATGGACATAAACAACTGCGTGTCCTTCATCCAATCGACCGCATAACTGGCGTCATCATTTACTGCATCAGAATACTTCTGATAAGAGTTGGCCGACTGATTAAATGCTTTGATAACCTCAATGCCACCTACATACTCGATAATGGTTGCGTTCATTTTTTGAACCCGTTTCATCAGGCCGGAAAAGCGTTCACTATACCCCCGTGACATTCCCATGTAGCACAGAAAACCAATAGGCAGAGTCACAAGAGAAGCCAGTGCCATGCGCCAGTCTAAAACAAACAGATATACAATAATGCACAGCGGGACGAACAGATTCGATGTCATTTCCGGCACCAGATGCGCGAGGATTGGCTCCATGCTCTCTACCCGATCAACGATGACATCCTTGAAC
>CAVJCN010000284.1:0-3454 GCA_963647945.1 Absicoccus sp.
CTGTTTGACGAGGATGGGGATCCGGTTTTTGCAGATGTCGAAGATGAAGATGCGCTTCCGGTTTGGACATCCGAGGAGGAAGCCTATTCGATGTGCGAAGACGAGTGGGAAGGCTGCAAGCCTCAAGCGATCCCGCTATGGGAATTTATCCAGGACTGGGCACCGCTGCTTGAAAGAGATGATGTAAATGTTATGTTCTCGCTGGACAACTTCGGCGGCATGGGAGCTCCTGCTAAGATGCTGACAGAACGGCTTCGCAGCGCACTTAGCGGCCTGCCGGAAACCCCGAACAATGTCGTTCCGTTCCCGCCGCGGACAATATAGTCGAATTTCCGCTGCGGTAAAGCCAGGGCATGAACGGAACACGAGATATAATTTGCCTTGGAGGAATTCTATATGGCTAAAGAGAATAAAACATATTCTATGAGTATAAGAAAGAACAGAGAGTGGCGATTATGAAAAAAACTGATTATAAGAAATACTACGACAATAGAGATGTTATTTCTTTTTTTTCCGGCGCAATGGGATTGGATATTGGACTTATTAAAGCCGGATTAAATGTAGTAATTGGGCAAGATTTTGAGCAGACTTGTGTGGATACAATGAATGCAAATGGTCACAAAGCACTTGCAGGGGATATAAGGGATATAAAACCTGAAACAATCCTTGAAATGACGGGGCTTTCTATTGGGGAACCATTCATGATTTGTGGCGGGCCACCTTGCCAACCATTTTCCACAGCCGGAAAGCGACTGGGAATCAATGATCCCAGAGGCAGCTTGTTTATGGATTTTATAAGAATGATAGATTATATACATCCTCGTTTTTTTGTAATGGAAAATGTTAAGGGAATTATGTCATCACCATTGAAGCATCTTCCAACAGATGAACAAGATAGAAGTGATCCAAAACAACGATTGGGAACGGTATTGGATGTTATCCTTTCTGAGTTTAATAAGCTCGGTTATAAAACTGTGTATGGAATTTTGGATGCAGTCAATTATGGTGTTCCGCAATTTAGAGAAAGATTTGTTTTGATTGGTAGTAGAGATAATGAAGATATTTTCTTACCGTTTCCAACACATTTTCAGATGCATCAAAAAGCCGAATATAGGTGGAAGACTGTTGGAGAAGTTATAAAGGATCTCGAAAATAACCCGGGGGAATGCGGAACTCTCGGCAAGGAAAGAAAAGAATATATCCATATGGTACCGGAAGGTGGGAATTGGAGGGATTTGCCTAAAGATATAATTCCTGGTGCTATGGGCGGAGCATATGAATCCGGAGGAGGTAAAGTCGGTTTTTATCGTAGATTATCATATTCACAACCAGCACCGACAATAACAACGGCACCAGCTCAAAAAGCAACAATGCTTTGTCATCCGACGCAAGACAGACCACTGAGTGTAAAAGAGTATGCAAGGATTCAACAGTTTCCAGATGACTGGACATTTGCCGGAACAATAGCTGCAAAATATAAACAGATTGGCAATGCGGTTCCCGTTGGGTTAGCAAAAGCAATTGGCGAAGCTGTAATAGCAACAGCTGATAATTCGTCAATTATTGAAACAAAGCGATTTAGGGGTACCAGCATACATAATAAGATTAAAAATGCCATGGAATTGGGAGGAAATAATGGAACCTATTAACAGCAGCTATGATGAAGAGTTAGTAAAAATAGCAATAGCAAATGCACTTGAAAGCTTCTATGGAGCATTAATTAAAAAAGTAGATGCAATTAATATAAGAGATGTGATGAAGTCAAAAAATCCATACTTATATCGTGCAAAATCTATGCAAACCTCAGCAGAGATTATTCAATCAATATTGCAAGCTTTTGTAAGTTCAAGTGAAGAAACAATTTTTGGCAACTGTTTTTTTGAACCAATTGCGATAGCTGCATGTGGTGGAACCAAGTCCGCTACAAAAGGTGTAGACATTGAATTGCATGATACAGGTATTAATACAAAATATTTTATTGCGGTAAAAAGTGGTACTTCGATTTTTAATGCTGATAGTATGAAAAAACAAGGCGAAAACTTTGAAGAAGCACGAAGGACATTAAGAACATCCGGTGGTCGAATTGGCTTTGAGGCCATTGTAGGATATGCTTATGGAACAAAAACAGAGTCGGGTAGAGGAAAGACAAAAATATACGAAGAGGTTGCAGGCGAAGAATTTTGGGAGGCCATGACCGGTGACAATGATTTTTACAAAAAAATAATCTCATACATGGATACATTACCGGAACAATATATTGATAATTACAATACGAGCTACAATAAAGCCTATAATCGATTAGTTAGAGATTTTTCTATTGAATTTTGTAATTCAGATGGCACGATAAATTGGGAAAAACTAGTCGAATATAATTCCGGAAGTCCAAAGCGTAAAGCAAGAGAAGAACTTTTAAGAAATGCCGAAGAGATTTATGAGTGGATGAAAAAGAATCCTATGATATCGCAGAAAAAGCTTCAAGAAGAAACTAATTTAGGAGTAGCCTTTATAAAGAGGGCAATTACATATCTTACAAAGATGGATATAGTTGTAAAGGGATATAATGGCAAAACAAATGGATGGACGGTAAATGGTCCGTTTGTAAAAGATGAAAGTTACTTTGATGAGCAATAATTATCGAAACTTCTTACTAAAAAGCCCCGGAACTATTGCAATTCCAAGGGCTTATTTTTGGTATCCCCGGGCGGAATCGAACCGCCATTACATACGGCGCTCATCGGGAGTGTAAATTATCCTCTTCTGTCTAGCGGAACTACCGCAAGGGTTTTTCCAAGGGGGGCTAACACCTTTAGAATAGTGTCAAGCTGCGGACTGGTCGTGCCTTTTTCCATTCGGGCTATAATCGGCTGTTTTACTCCGCTGAGCTCTTCGAGCTTCTTCTGGCTCAGCCCTTTTTCTTGTCTGGCTTTTATGAGTTCACCGATAAGAGCAACTCTGAGGTTGCTTTCCGATATTTCCTCCGGGGTCAAAAGAGTGTCAGTAAATTCTAAAGCGTCCTTACCAATCGCGTTATTCATGTTGGTCGCTCCTTTCTATCAAGTCTTCAAGCTCCCGCTTTGCTTTCTCTATCTCCCTTGCGGGTGTCTTTTGCGTTTTCTTCATAAATTGATGTAGCAACACATAGCTACCGTTTGCCCAGCCGACAAAAAGTATTCTGTCACGGAGAGGTCTAAGCTCCCATATTTCGCCGTCAAGATGTTTGATATATGGTTCGCCTGCCTGCGTACCGTATTCGCTGAGGATCTTAATATAATCTCTTATCTTGCCCAGCTTTATGCGGCTGTCCTTATCCTTTCTTTGGGCTAATTCAGCCATGTACTCAGCCACCGGCTCGTTGCCGTTCTTGTCTTTATAAAAGAGTACCTTATGCAAAGATAACTCCTCCTCTCACATCATATTATACTTAAAAGTTATTAAAATGTCAACTGCGCAGGTG
>CAVJCN010000285.1:0-2467 GCA_963647945.1 Absicoccus sp.
CTCCGCAAACTCCATGGCACTGAAGCTCGGCGGCATCGACCGCAACTACAAGCCCCCTGTCGAGGGCAATGTCAAGTACGACGAGAACGGAGAGCCGAACGGCGTCATCTGCGACGGTGCAGGCACCCATGTGCTTTCCATCGTACCGGACAAGCTCGCCTCCTTCGAGGCAAAGAAAGATATCGTCGTCAAGGCTATCCACCAGTTCAATTCCTACGGCCTGACAGGTGTACATCCTATTCAAGGCAAGCATTGTGATTTGATGGAGTACACAGATATTTATCAGGCGCTCAAAGACGAAGGCCGCTTGACCGCGCGCATCTACATTAACTACGATGTCCTGCCCGGCTGCAATATCCGCACAGGTCTCGGCGATGAAATGGTAAAATTGGGCTTCTATAAGTCCTATATGGATGGCAATCTCAGCGGCCGCACCGCCTATATGCTTGAACCATACAGCGACATGCCCAACACCGTGGGTGTTTGCAATTATGAAAGTCAGGAAGCGATCACTGAACATCTGCGTGAAGGTTATCAAAAAGGAATGCAGATCGGCGTGCACGCCATTGGCGACCGCGCGGCAGATATGCTCATCACTGCGATTGAGGCCATTTACCGCGAAGACCCCCATCCCGACCCGCGCTTCCGTCTCATTCACATGACCACGCTCAACGCCTCGCTCGTCGAGCGCATGAGCAAACTTCCCGTCATTGTAGATGTACAGCCTGTGTTTATTCCTATCAATGTCCGCAGTGCGGACAGCCGTATGGGTGATACCGAACGCGGCGCCTATACTTTCGCCTACAAAAAGATGCTCGACGCAGGGCTGATGCTCACCGGCGGCTCGGACAATCCGTGCGACTCGTTCAGCCCTCTTGACGGCGTCTATGCGCTGGTAAACCGCAAGGATTACACCGGCTATCCAGAAGGCGGCTGGCACCCACAGGAGTGCATCGGCGTTTATGACGCACTGCGGATGTATACCTACAACGCAGCCTATGCCTCCTACGAAGAGAACATCAAGGGCACCATCAAAGAGGGCAAGCTCGCCGACTTTGTCATTCTCGATGCGGATGTATTCAAGGTCGATCCGATGAAGATCAAGGACATCAAGGTCGAAAAGACTTACCTTGGCGGTAAACTTGTTTACTCCCGCGACTAACTTTATCTGTTATGTGCGGCAGCATATTTCATAAAGAAACAGAACTAAAAAAGAAGAATGGAGAAAATATCATGAAGAAATTTGTAGCCCTGCTTCTTGCACTCGTCATGGCTCTGTCTCTTGTCGCCTGCGGCGATAAGACCGACGACAGCAGCAATGACAACAGCAACACCGCTGATATCCCGCAGGTCGACTCCAGCGAGTACGCCCTCAAGACCCAGATCACCTCTACCGATAAGATCACCATCCGCATCGCTGAGGACGCTTCCGAGATTCACCCCTCCCACATCGCGCTGGTAAACTGCTTCAAAGAGCCCCTTGAGGCTGCCTCCAACGGCAACATCACCGTCGAGATCTATCCCAACGGTATGCTCGGCTCCCTGACCGAGAATGTCAACTCCATGCAGATGGGCGACCTCGAGATGGCCTACCTGAACGACTCCATCCTCTCCGGCTTCATCCCCGAGTTTGCTGTTATTGGTCTGCCCTACCTCTTCACCTCTGTTGATGCTGTCCACAACGCGATGAACGGTGCGTTCGGCGACGAAATGAGCTCCCGTCTGCAGGATCAGCTCGGTATCGTCAACCTCGGCTGGTGCGACGTTGGTTTCCGTAACATCACCAACTCCAAGCAGCCCATCACCTGTGTCGATGACCTTAAGGGCATGAAGATCCGCACCATGACCAATGATCTGCATGTCGCTTATTTCCAGTATCTCGGCGCTCTGCCCACTCCGATGGCTTTCAACGAGCTCTACACCGCTATGCAGCAGGGCACAGTCGACGGTCAGGAGAACCCCACCGCTATGATCTGGAACAACAACATCTATGAAGTTCAGAAGTACATGACCGTTTCCGAGCACATCTGGACCTCCACTGCTCTGTGCGTCGCCGAGAACTTCCTCGAGAGCCTGCCTCAGGACTATCAGGATGCCATCCGTGAAGCCGGTGCCAACACCACTGCGGTGCAGGCTGAACTGATCACCGAGCAGAACGAGAGCCTGCTGAGCAATATCGAGGCCGCCGGTGTTGAGGTCACTACCCTTTCTGACGAGGCTAAGGCCGAGTTCCAGCAGAAGGCCAAGGAATCCGTCTGGGTCACTGCCGCCAACCTCTATGGTCAGGATCTGATCGACCTCGCTGCCTCTTTCAACAACTAAGCATTGTCGATTCAATTTTCAATCGATCGTTTCTGAGCAGAACTGCCGCATAAAAGTCTACTGAAACGGTTGCCGCGGGGAAGGCTGCGGAACGCCGCAGTCTTCCCCGCCCATCATTCCAGCCCTATCAAAAAAACACGCCGCT
>CAVJCN010000285.1:2507-3442 GCA_963647945.1 Absicoccus sp.
CAAAGGATGTGAACAAAAAAACATGAAATTTCTGAAAATGCTGAACAATCACTTTGAGGAATATCTTCTGGTGCTCCTAATGGTTGCCGAAGTTATCATCGTTTTTGCGCAGGTCGTTACGCGCTTTATCCTCAAAGCGCCCCTCGCATGGAGCGAGGAGATTGCCCGTTATATGTTTATCTGGCTTGTCTGGATCGGCGCGGCATATGCCACAAAGGAAAATAAAAACATCAAAATCGATCTTCTTTCCAGCAAGTTCACCGGTGCGATGAAGGTTTTTGCCGACATCTTCGTTGGTGTTCTCTTCATTGGCCTGATGATGTTCATGCTTTACACCTCCGGCAAGGTCACCTACACTGTCTATGCAAGCAATTCCATCGCGACCGGCAGCCATATGCCGATGTGGATCGCATGGTTTTCTCTCCCGATGAGCATGGCTCTGATGACCTTCCGCTTCATTCAGAACAGCGTTCGCAGCATCAAGGACAGTAAGAAGAAAGGAGAATAACGAAACATGATCTTCAAAGCTATTCTGATTTTCGCGCTCCTCTTCCTCTTCATGATGATGGGCGCACCGATGGCCATCGCGCTGGGTGCTTCTACAGTCATCACCTTGGTCTGCACCACCAGCCTTGGTATCACCACCATCGCGACCGCTTGCTTCAGCGGCCTTGATTCATTCCCACTTCTGGCAGTTCCGTTCTTTATTCTGGCAGGCAACCTAATGAAATTTGGCGGCCTATCCAACAAGATCCTTCAGTTCGCTGACGCGCTCGTTGGCCACATCAAGGGTTCTCTCGGCATGGTCGCGGTCGTCGCCTCCATGTTCTTTGCCGCTCTGTCCGGCTCTTCTCCCGCAACTGTCAGCGCTATCGGCTCTCTGACCATCCCTAAGATGGAAGAGGACGGCTATGACCGCGCTTACGCCACTGCGT
>CAVJCN010000286.1:0-3442 GCA_963647945.1 Absicoccus sp.
GGCTGGTACATTTCTACCCCTGTATTCGACGGCGCGACAGAAAAAGATATCATCGGACTTCTGGACGAATGTGGATATCCGAAGACAGGAAAACTCAGACTCAGAGACGGCAGAACCGGCGAATATTTCGACAATCCGGTAACCGTCGGCTATATGTATATGCTCAAACTCCACCATCTGGTAGACGATAAGATTCACGCAAGAAGTACCGGTCCTTACTCCCTGGTAACGCAGCAGCCTCTGGGCGGTAAAGCGCAGTTCGGCGGACAGCGTTTCGGAGAAATGGAAGTATGGGCGCTGGAAGCCTACGGCGCAGCTTATACTTTGCAGGAAATCTTGACTGTAAAATCCGACGATATCGTCGGTCGTGTAAAGACTTACGAAGCAATCGTCAAGGGCGAAAACATTCCGAAACCGGGAATCCCTGAATCCTTCAAGGTACTGATTAAGGAAATGCAGGCTCTGGGACTTGACATCAAAGTATTGTCCGAAAACAATGAAGAAATTGAAATTAAAGAATCTTCCGAATACGACGATGACCCACGCAATCTTGAATCCATCATGGACTTCGAGACGGAACTGGAAAGCGAAGACGAGATGCTGAACAGCGGATTCAGCGAAGAAAACGCAGAGGAAGACGATTTTGACGCCGAATTCGGCGAGCCGGACGAATTTGCGGAGGACGATTTCAGAGAAGAGTAATTGAGTGACAGGAAAGGGGGAGGAACTTCCTTGAACAATAACATAAATAACGATTATGAATTAAATAATTTCGAGTCGATACAAATCAATTTGGCGTCTCCGGAAAAAATTCTTGAATGGTCTCACGGCGAGGTTACGAAACCGGAAACCATCAACTACAGGACTTTGAAGCCGGAAAAGGATGGTCTTTTCTGCGAAAAGATCTTCGGACCGACGAAGGACTGGGAGTGCCACTGCGGTAAGTATAAGAGAATCAGATACAAGGGTATCGTCTGCGACCGCTGCGGCGTAGAGGTTACCAAGGCGAAAGTAAGACGTGAGAGAATGGGCCACATTAAGCTTGCGGCCCCGGTTTCCCATATTTGGTATTTCAAGGGAATCCCGTCAAGGATGGGAATTTGCCTTGACGTTACGCCGAGAAATTTGGAAAAAGTTCTTTACTTTGCGGCATACATCGTAACGGATCCGGGAGACACCGGACTGGGATACAAAGAAATATTGACCGAGCAGCAGTACAAAGAAGCAAAGGAACAGTACGGCAACGCCTTCACTGCGGGAATGGGCGCAGAAGCGGTGAAAAAGCTTTTGGAGGACATTGACCTGGAAAAGCTTTCCGCGGAGCTCAGAGAGCAGCTTAAGGACGCATCGGGACAAAAGAAAATCCGAATCGTGAGAAGACTGGAAGTCATCGAGGCGCTCAGAATTTCCGGAAACAGACCGGAATGGATGATTCTTGATGTGATTCCTGTAATTCCGCCGGATATCAGACCGATGGTTCAGCTGGACGGCGGCAGATTTGCAACCTCCGACTTGAACGACTTATACAGACGGGTTATCAACAGAAACAACAGACTCAACCGACTTCTGGAGCTGGGCGCTCCTGACATTATCGTCAGAAACGAAAAGAGAATGCTCCAGGAAGCCGTTGACTCCCTCATCGATAACGGCAGACGGGGCAGAGCGGTAACGGGACCGGGTTCCAGACCGCTGAAATCTCTGTCGGATATGCTCAAAGGTAAGCAGGGAAGATTCAGACAGAACCTGCTGGGAAAACGTGTTGACTATTCGGGACGTTCCGTAATCGTCGTAGGACCGGAACTCAAGTTCTACCAGTGCGGACTTCCGAAGAAAATGGCTCTGGAACTGTTCAAGCCTTTCATAATGAAGGAGCTGGTTGAACAGGGATATGCCCACAACATCAAGAGCGCAAAGAGAATGGTAGAAAAGGTAAGACCGGAAGTTTGGGATGTGCTGGAAGGTGTCATCAAAGAGCATCCGGTAATGCTTAACCGTGCGCCGACCCTTCACAGACTGGGTATTCAGGCATTTGAACCGGTTCTCGTAGAGGGCAAGGCCATCAAACTGCATCCGCTGGCTTGTACCGCTTTCAACGCCGACTTTGATGGCGACCAGATGGCGGTTCATGTACCGCTTTCGGTAGAGGCACAGGCGGAGGCAAGATTCCTCATGCTTTCGGTAAACAACATTTTGGCGCCGAAGGACGGCTCCCCGATCACCACTCCTACACAGGACATGATTTTGGGAAGCTACTACCTCACTCATCCGGGTGTTGAGGACAGAAGCACCTATGCCGAAAAAGGCGACGGCAAGGTATTTACAGACCTTGACGAAATGCTCATGGCCTACCAAAACGGCGTAGTGGGGATCCACGCAAAGGTTAAAGTAAGAATGTTCCTGGACGGTGACAAGACGGGAAAACTCGTTGAATCCACCGTTGGCAGATTTATCTTTAATCAGGGAATCCCGCAGGATCTGGGCTTTGTAGACAGAGATAAAGACCCGTATTCCCTGGAGATCGATTTCCTTTGCGACAAGAAAAAATTAGGCGTGATCATCGACAAATGCTACAGAAAGCACGGGAACACCGGCACGGTTATCATGCTTGACTATATCAAGTCCATGGGCTACAAATATTCCACAAAGGCCGCGGTTACCATCAGCGTAAGCGACATGGAAATCCCGGCAGAAAAAGAAACCATCATCGCAGCAGCGGAGGCTGAGGTTGATAAATACGAAAAGGCTTTCAGAATGGGTCTTATGTCGGCCCAAGAAAGATACGAAGCCATCATCAAGATTTGGTCGAAGGCCACCGATGATGTTGCGGACGCGCTGATGAACTCACTGGGAACCCTGAACAACCTGTTCATCATGGCGAACTCAGGAGCCCGTGGTTCCAAGAACCAGATCAAACAGGTCGGCGGTATGCGTGGACTTATGGCAAACGCAACGGGTAAAACCGTAGAAATTCCTATCAAATCCAACTTCCGTGAGGGACTTTCGATTTTGGAATACTTCATTTCATCCAACGGTGCTCGTAAAGGTCTTGCGGATACAGCCCTTCGTACAGCCGACTCCGGGTACCTGACAAGAAGACTTGTGGATGTATCTCACAATGTAATCGTAAGGGAATACGACTGCGGAACAGATGAGGGCGTTGAAGTAAGAGCCTTCGTGGACGGCAAGGAAGTAATCGAGCCGCTGAAGCAGAGAATCGTGGGAAGAACCGCCTTTATCGATATTGTTGATCCGCAGACCGGAGAGGTAATCGTTGAGCAGAATGACGAAATCCTGGAAGACGCGGCGGAAAGAATCGAAGCCTGCGGTATCGAAAGCGTTGCCATTCGTGCCGTAATGACCTGTCACGCAAGAACCGGCGTATGCGCTAAGTGCTACGGCAGAAACCTTGCAACCGGCGAAGAAGTAAACATCGGCGAAGCAG
>CAVJCN010000287.1:0-3441 GCA_963647945.1 Absicoccus sp.
GATCACCGCCGTGGACATGAATTCCGGTCCCAAAACAATCAGGAGCTTGGAATCTTCCGGCAGCTTTATCAGATTCATGGCACCGGAAATCAGATGTCTGCCTCGGTTTGACAGAAGCGCCGCAACCTCCGCGACGGAAATTGCCCCTCCCAAAGAAGCTGCAAATCGAAATCCCCTGCGCAGCATCTTCTTTTCGTTTTCATTTATCATGTACCAATAGATTGCAGCTGTAAGAATCCCGCTTACCATGCATAATATGAGACTGATATCCACCCATTTTTTGACCTGCATCATATTGTAGCTTTCGTCAGCGTCAAAAATCCCCTGCAAATCATATCCCGTATCTTCGTATATCTGGAATTCCTCCGGCTTCCAAGAGTTCATGAAGCCGGCGATTTCGTCCGCAAACTCGCTGTTTGTAAAATTCACGTACAGCTTTGAAACAGCACTGGAGTCGTTAAAATAAAAGCCGTATGCCGCAGACGTCCTGATTACCAGGTTTTGGGACAGCGTAACCAGAAAAATGGTTACCGCAAGGACTGCCAAAATGGAAAGCAAAAGATTGCCCCTCTTCATCAATACTTATCCTCCACTAAAAAGTTAGGGTAAGTGCCGCCTTGCCGGCGACCTTTACCCCACGGGAAAAAACCTATTTAATGATCGTGCAAACCGTATCAGGACCGCAACCTGCCGCGTTTCCTTCGTCCGTGTCAAGATGCACTTCTCTTTCGTGCTTTGCGCCTGCTCTTACGAGAACATTTTCAAAGATAAGGCCTCTTTCGCCTTCGATCTTGATGCTTACAAATTCGCCGTCCTTTACCCCTGCTTCCGCAGCCTGTTCATCGTTTAAGTGAACATGTCTGAGGGCAACGATAACGCCGTGGTCGATTTCGATTTCGCCGCATGGGCCGATGATCTTGCAGCCCGGAGTGCCTTCGAGCTTGCCGGATTCTCTTACCGGAGCCTTGATTCCGATGGTTCTTGCATCTGTCATAGCAAGTTCTACCTGCGTTTCCGGTCTTGCAGGCCCTAAAACTCTGATGCCCTTGAGGGTGTTCTTAGGCCCTACGATATCAACCTTTTCTTCACAGGCAAACTGACCCGGCTGAACCAGCGGTTTTGTAGGTGTGAGTTCGTGTCCTTTTCCGAACAGGATCTCGATGTGTTCCTTGCTTAAATGAAGGTGCTTGTTTGATAATCCGATTTTTACTTCGTATGCCATTTTATGTATCTCCTTTATATAAAAATATTAAACTTTTTTATTTCGCCGCGCCTTTACTAATGCTGCGGACGCGTCCTTATTCATATCCTGCGCGTTTTTCTACCCCTCAAGGCAGCTGATATACGGCAGGTTTCTGTATTTTTGGTCGTAGTCCAGTCCGTATCCCACCACGAAAAGATTTTCGATGGTAAATCCCACATAATCCGCTTCTATTTCGGCAATTCTTCTTGAAGGCTTGTCCAGAAGCGTGCAAATTTTTATGCTCTTCGGGTTTCTGTCCGCAAGATGTGCCTTTAGATGCTTAAGGGTGGTTCCGGTGTCCACGATATCCTCTACGATGATAACATTCTTCCCGTAAATATCCCCGTCAAGGTCTTTTTTGATCTTGACAACTCCTGAAGTGGTAGTGCCCGAGCCGTAGCTTGAAGCTGCAATAAAGTCCACTTCGGTGTCGTTTTTTATATTTTTCATCAGTTCGGCCATCCACATAACGGCTCCTCTGAGAGTTCCTACAAGGTATATTTCCTCTCCTTCGTAGTCCTTGCCGATTTGTTCGCCGATTTCCCGTGCCCGCTGCTCAATTTGCTCCCCGGTCAATAAAATCTTTCCTACTGCGTTATTTTCCATCTTTTTCGTCCTTTTCGTCCTTTCCGTCGTGTTCTACGGTAAAATCTACTCCCTCAATTATATTCTTATGCTTGAAATCCTTGGAATAATCAACGGTTTTCTCCCCCAGCCAATACTGATCCAGAGTGTCCTTAAGGTGCCAGATGATCCAAATCCAAAGAACCAGATCGTCCAAAAACCCGAAAGGAAACAGCACCGGCGGTATCAAGTCCACCGGCAGAATCAGGTAAACAAGGCCGAACACCACCAGTGCCTTCTTTCTTAAAGGCACCGTCTTGTCCTTCATCATACTCACTATGGCTCTGAGTCTTCCTCTGATAAATGTCCAACTGAAAAACTGCATCTATCCCTCCACAAGTTTCTCAATCTCGGCAAGGAGATCGTCGTGACCCTGTCTTTTCAGGGCGCTCACAGGAATAACCAAATCATCGGGCTCAAGTTTTAAAACCGTCCTGATGGTTCTTATGCATTTTTGCATCTCGTTTCTCGAAACCTTGTCCGCCTTGGTTGCCACAACCAGACCGTCCAGACCGTAGTGCCTAAGATATTCGTACATCTGAACATCCTGTGCCGACGGAGCGTGGCGGATATCCACAAGCTGCACGACCTTTTTTAGCCCCGCTCTGCTTTGGAAATACTCCTCCATCATTTCGCCCCAGTTTTCGGACACGCTCTTTGAAATCTTTGCGTACCCGTATCCGGGAAGATCCACGATTCTGAACCCATCGTTGATCCGATAAAAGTTTATCGTCCTTGTCTTTCCCGGGGCTCCCGATACCCGCGCCAGATTCTTTCTGTTCGTCAGCAGATTGAGAAGTGAGGATTTTCCCACATTCGATCTGCCGGCGAAAGCAATTTCCGGCAAATTATCTTCCGGGTATCCGTTTTTTTTGACGGCTACGGTTTCCAATTCTGCTTTCTTTATAATCATACTACATTTCCTAACATTTTTCCATAGCATATTTCAATGCTTCTTTAGCATTTTTGAGAAGAACGAAGTTGAGTTCCTTCCTTACGCTCAGAGGGATATCCTCAATGTCCGGCTCATTTTCCGCAGGAAGCAAAATTGTCTTGATTCCGGCTCTGTGGGCCGCCAAAACCTTTTCCTTGATTCCTCCTACCGGCAAAATTTTTCCGCGAAGGGTAATTTCTCCCGTCATTGCCACATCCTTACGCACCGGCTTTCCGGTAAGTGCCGACATAACCGATGTGAACATGGTAACACCTGCCGATGGGCCGTCCTTTGGAACCGCCCCCTCCGGAACATGGATATGCAAATCGTATTTTTCGTGAAAATCTTCGATTCCGTATTCAGGTGAAATGGAGCGTATGTAGGTAATGGCCGCTTGGGCGGATTCCTGCATCACATCCCCCAGCTGGCCTGTCAGCTGCACCTTTCCTTTCCCCGGTACCAGGGCCGTTTCGATGAACAGGGTATCTCCGCCTACTTGCGTCCATGCCATTCCCGTGGTTACGCCCACTTCGCTTTCGCCCTCTGCAATATCGTAATGGAAACGCTTCTTTCCCAGGTATTTTTCAAGCCCTGTCGGGGTGATCTTGAAAGAAATGCCTTTCTTGCTTACGATCTTCCG
>CAVJCN010000288.1:0-3431 GCA_963647945.1 Absicoccus sp.
CCAATTCCAGACCCCAAGAAAGTTTGGAGATACCCCAAAAAAGTTTGGATACCCGTTAAAAAATCACCCGCGGCGAGCGCCGCCACGGGTCAAAAGTTTTCTATAAATTCACCGGAAAAATCCTTCGTGGCCATGCGGCAAAGCATCTCACATGGACACAGGATTTTTCGTTCACCGCTAGGAAACAAGATTACAAGGCGCGGAGCGTACTTGGCGTACGTGAGCACCGAGAGATCGTAGTTGACACCGCGGTGGGCGAAAAAGACAAGTCCGTCTAGCGTTTTTTGGCTGCCACATCCGACTGGGACAATGCCGTCTTCGCAACCAACTTACCGTTCGCATCGTACACAGCTACCCTGCACTTATAATAGTATTTTGTGCCTTTCTTGGCGGAAGTATTCACACAGGTCTTGCCTGTCTTGGTAGCGATAACCTTGTAGTTCTTCGTCTTGCTGGTGCTTCTGAGGAACTGATATTTTACTTTGTAGCCAACGCCTGTGATGGAGTCGGTTGCGTTGCTTCCGTCATCGATATCAAGCTTTACTTTGATTCCCTTGGAGGTCTTGGTAGCCTTTACATTAATTCCAAGTTTTTCAACCAATTCTTTTATTTGATCCTTTGTGGCTTCGCTGTCAAGACTGCCTGCTTCCGACTTGGTTATGGTCAAATTTGCGCCGCAAAGTTCATCTTCCACTTCCTTGCCGTTTACGGTTTTTTTGCACCAAAGACTTGTCCAGTAGTGGAAAGCGTCGAATTTTCCGGTTATGGTTATCTTTGCATACGGATAGCCTTTGGAGTTAAAGGCAGTGTCTCCCACAACGATTCCCGGCAGAGAGCCGTAATTTCCGAAGAACTTTACTGTTTCGCCCTCGGCAGGCACATAGGTTGATACCAAATAAAACTCGTCAAATCCATCGATTACGCCGCCTGCAATCTCTTCCGTTCCCTCGGAATCCTTGTAGGCTGCCATTGTCGGAGCGCTGCTTGCATCGCTGTCCGCGGTTTCAGCCGCAAGGGCCATAGCAGGCATCATGGTGAACGCCACGCAGAGTGCCAGCAAAAGCGCAAAAATTTTCTTTTTCATTGAATTTCTCCTTTCCAAATCCCGCGCAATATTAAGCTTTATCGCAATCGAGATCCGTCTATCATATGAATTAGTTAGATGAGAATATTTTATCATTCGAGACTTAATCTTTGTTATGCACGCTGCATAGTTGTTAAAAAAAGTGGCTTATATAACGCAAAAGAGGGCTTGCCGCCTAAGGAAATGTTCCAATCAGGCGTGTAAGTCCTCCTCCGTCTTTTCTGTTCTTTTCTTTGCGTTTTCCTCTGTTTCTCTATTTTTCCTCGCTGAGCTTTCTGCCCATCAAAACCCCCATCACCGATGCCATCATCAGCCCCCGAGTCCAGCCCGTGGAATCGCCCAAGCAATGCAGGTTTTTTACGCCGGTATTGAGGTCGGCATCCATGTCAATCTTGTTGCTGTAGAATTTCAGCTCCGGGGAGTACAGCAGGGTTTCATCGCTGGCAAATCCCGGAACCACAATGTCCATGCTCTTGATAAAATTTATGATTGAAATCATCGCCCGGTACGGCATCGCCGAGGTTATATCTCCCGCCACCGCGTCCTTTAGGGTCGGTCTGACATTGGAATGTTCCAGCTCCCGCTCCCATGTGCGCTTTCCTGCCAAAATATCGCCGTAGCGCTGCACCATAATTCTGCCAGCCCCCAGCATATTGGTAATTTCGCCTATCTTTTTCGCATATTCGATGGGCTGATTGAAGGGATATGTGAAATTGTGGGAGCAGAGTATCGCCAGGTTGGTGTTTTCGGATTTCAGCTCCTTGTAGGAATGTCCGTTGACCACCGCCAGATTTTCGTCATAGTTTTCCTGGCTCACGAAGCCGCCGGGGTTCTGGCAAAAAGTCCGCACCTTATTGCAAAACGGCTGTGGATAGCCAATCAGCTTGGATTCGTAAAGGTATTTGTTGACTTCTTCCATAATCTCGTTTCTGACCTCCACCCGCACGCCGATGTCCACCGTCCCCGGTTTGTGGGCGATTTCGTGCTTCGCGCAAAGGCTTTCCAGCCAAAGGGCTCCTCTGCGCCCGGTACAAACGATGGTTTTATCGGCAAAAATCTGTTCCTCTTTGCCTTTGATTTCAACCTTTGCGCCGTGGCAAACACCTTCCTCGATGATGAGATCCGCACACTCGCTGTTAAAGTGCATGGTTACTCCCTCGTCGAGAAGATATTGTTCAATTTTGTAGTAAATTTCCTGGGCCTTTTCTGTGCCTAAATGCCGAATCGGGCAGTCAACCAGCTTCAGCCCCGCTCTGATGGCTCTCTTGCGGATTTTTTTGACTTCTTCCGGAAAGTCAATTCCCTCGATCTTAGTGTCTGCGCCAAATTCGAGGTAGATGCTGTCCGCGTAGTCAATGAGTTCTTTCGCAAAGTCATAGCCGATAAGCTCCGGCAAATCGCCGCCCACATCCGGCGAAAGGGAAAGTTTCCCGTCCGAAAATGCTCCTGCCCCGGAAAATCCGGTGGTAATGCTGCAATTTTTACAGCCCACGCAGCTCCCCGTACGGGTTTTCGGGCAAGCGCGGTTTTCAATCGCCGCACCCTTTTCCACAATGGTAATCTCGTTTCCTTTGCGTCCGTTTCTGATAAGCTCCAGCGCCGTGAATATTCCGGCGGGGCCCGCTCCGATAATCAAATATCCTGTCTTCATCATTTTACCCCCTGAAAACACAAAAGCACTCCCTTCGGGAATGCTCAAAAGTAAATGGTGCGGTCGACAGGGGTCGAACCTGCATGTCTTTGGGACACAAGATCCTTAGTCTTGCGCGTCTGCCAATTCCGCCACGACCGCACATCACTTATCTAGTATACTATTTTTTGCGAAAATGTACAAGTGTTTTTTGCAAATTTCTTTAAACTTTTTTATGTTTATGGCTTTTTTAACATTTTTGATTTTTTAACTTTTCTAAGCCTGCTAAATGAAAAGTTAATTTCCTGCAACTTTTTAACAACTTTTTAAAAATGTTCCACCGGCAACTATTAATAAGCTGCCTCTCTTAATGTACATCCTCCGTTATGGTAAACATCTCCCGTGCTTTTGATATTTATCTTTACTGTGCTTATAGCGTTTCGACTTCCTGTAGAGAAAGCCCTGTATTTTTCGCAATCACATCAAGCGATATGCCGGAGGCTTTGAGATTTTTCGCGATTTCGCGTTCTTTCTGCGCCGCACCGGACTTTTCGCCCTTTGAGAAGCCGGACTTTTCGCCTTTTGAAAATCCAAGTTTGAGGCCTGATTTCTGTCCTTTTGAAAAGCCGGACTGCTCCCCTTCCACAACGCCTGCGTCATAAGCATCCTTTGCAGCTTCCCGCGCTCTGATCTCCGCAAACTCCTCCACCGTAATTT
>CAVJCN010000289.1:0-3430 GCA_963647945.1 Absicoccus sp.
TCGTCATAGAAATGATTAAGCTTAGAAAATAAATGACCGCCTGGAGCTAGCAACTACGGCGGTCATCTATTGACTAACATGGTTAACCGTTTTCAACGGTTTCCTCTTGGCTTTATTTTACCACACTTGCCTGCGGGCTGTCAACGCATCGCAGGTTTTTTATTGCATAAAAAGATAAAAAAGATATAAAAAATTTCATGTTTGACTTGTGTGTGAGGTGGTATATAGCTCTTGTAATAAATACCCTATGGGGGTATAAAAGGAAATACAAAATAAGAAAAAACAGCATGAAACAAAACGGGCTTTCCTGCCTGATAAATACAAGGCAAACAGGCAAATAATTGATTTAAAGAGAGGAAATACTAATACTATGAGTGAATGTAAGAAATGCTGCTGCGAGAATAAGACGACCATACGCTCGGAGGAGCAGAAAAAAGCGCTGCTGAACAGGCTGAAACGGATAGAGGGGCAGGTGCGGGGTATTCAGACCATGATCGAAGAAAATGCCTACTGCAACGATGTACTCATGCAGTCGACAGCAGTAAACGCGGCGATGAACGCCTTTAATAAAGAGCTTCTGGCAAGCCATATAAGAAACTGCGTGGTTCGGGATATCAGACAAGGCAATGATGAGATCGTTGACGAACTTGTGAAAACCATGCAAAAACTCATGAAGTAGGCGGTGATTAAGACAATGACACAATACAATGTAAAGGGAATGAGCTGCAGTGCTTGCAGCGCCCGTGTGGAGAAGGCGGTTTCAAAGGTTCCGGGAGTTACAAGCTGCACGGTGAGCCTCCTTACAAATTCCATGGGCGTTGAGGGCAGCGCAAGTCCCGAAAGCGTAATCTCGGCGGTCAAGGCGGCAGGCTACAAGGCTTCTCTGAAAAAAGGAAAAGATGATCGGGCAGAAAACCAAAGGAACGGAATATCTATTGAGTCCGCGACATCTACTGCGGCTGCGGAAGCAGGAGAAGAGGCGCTTTCCGATACGGAAACACCCCAACTGAAAAAAAGGCTTACGGTTTCGGTGATTTTTTTACTGATTCTTATGTATTTTTCCATGGGACACATGATGTGGGGCTGGTCCGTTCCGGCGGCAATGGCAGAAAATCATGTTGCAATGGGAATCTTGCAGCTTCTTCTGACAAGTATCATAATGGTAATAAATCAAAAATTTTTCATAAATGGGTTTAGCAGTCTTTGGCATCGGGCACCGAATATGGACACGCTGGTGGCGCTGGGGGCAAGTGCCGCATTTGTCTGGAGCGTGGCGGTTCTTTTCCTGATGACGGACGCGCAGATGAAAGGCGACATGGCCGGCGTTATGACTTATATGGACGAGTTTTATTTCGAGTCCGCCGCAATGATCCTCACGCTGATCACCGTGGGAAAAACCCTGGAAGCGCGGTCAAAGGGCAAGACCACGGATGCGATCAAGAGCCTGATGAAACTTGCGCCGGAAACAGCAACAATTTTACGGGAGGGTAAAGAAGAAATCGTTCCCGTGGCGCAGGTAAAAAAGGGCGATATCTTTGTTGTAAGGCCCGGCGAAAACATACCGGCAGACGGAGTCATAATTGACGGAGAAACGGCGGTGGACGAATCTGCTCTGACAGGGGAAAGCATTCCGGCGGATAAAAAACCGGGAGATACGGTGTCGGCGGCAACTGTCAACAGCTCCGGTTTCATACGCTGCGAGGCTTCCCGGGTGGGCGAAGATACGACACTTTCGCAAATTATACGAATGGTGGAGGATGCGGCGGCAACAAAAGCGCCGATAGCCAAAGTCGCAGACAAGGTTTCCGGAATCTTCGTACCGACGGTCATGGCAATTTCTGCAATCACTTTGATAGTATGGTTGGTAGTGGGACAGGAATTTGCCTATGCCCTTGCAAGAGCCATTTCCGTGCTTGTTATAAGCTGCCCTTGCGCGCTGGGGCTTGCGACTCCGGTGGCAATAATGGTAGGAAACGGCGTGGGAGCGAAAAACGGAATTTTATTCAAAACGGCGGTTTCCCTCGAAGAAACCGGCAAAAGCAGAATCGTAGCCCTCGATAAGACGGGGACAATAACAAAAGGGGAGCCCCAGGTAACCGATATTTTGCCGTCTGTCGGGGAAACGAAAGAAAGCCTTTTAAAGATTGCGGCTTCCCTCGAGGCAAAAAGCGAACATCCGCTGGCAAAAGCGATTATTCGTTATGCCGAGGCGGAGGGTATAAAAGCGGAGGAAGTTACCGAATTTAAAGCCCTTGCAGGTAGCGGCGTGGAAGCCGTTTTCGGCGGCGCGAAACTTTTTGGCGGCAGCATGAGCTTTACCTTCGAAAAAATCGAAATCCCGGAAGATATGCGAATCCGGGCGGAGAGCCTTGCAAATTCAGGCAAAACACCGTTATTCTTTGTAAAGAGCGATAAACTGCTGGGCATGATTGGGGTGGCTGATACCATGAAAGAGGATAGCCCCCAGGCAATCAGAGAACTTCGGGAAATGGGAATCCGGGTGGTAATGCTCACGGGGGACAATGAAAAAACAGCCAGGGCAATCGGCGCGAAAGCCGGTACCTGCGATGTGATCGCAGGAGTGCTGCCGGAGGGCAAAGAAAGCGTTATCAGAGATTTGAAAAAGCAGGGCAAGGTCATCATGGTGGGGGACGGCATCAACGACGCTCCGGCCCTTACAAGTGCAGATATAGGTATTGCAATAGGCGCAGGCAGCGATGTGGCGATAGACGCGGCAGATGTGGTTCTGATGAAAAGCTCCTTAAGGGATGTTCCTGCGGCAATGAGAATCAGCAGGGCAACCCTGCGAAATATCCATGAGAATCTGTTCTGGGCATTCTTCTACAACGCGCTGGGAATCCCTCTTGCTGCAGGAGTTTTCGCCTTTGCTGGGCTTACCCTTAACCCGATGTTTGCGGCGGCGGCAATGAGCCTTTCGAGCTTTTGCGTGGTTACCAACGCTTTGCGGCTGAATTTTGTAAAACCCTACGAAGCGGTTAAAAATAAAAAATAAGATATATGGAGGTTTTGAAATGATTAAGACAACATTAGAAGTTAAAGGAATGGCGTGCGGAATGTGCGAAAACCATGTAAATGAGGCGATCAGAAACGCTTTCAAGGTAAAAAAAGTGACATCCTCCCACGGAAAAAATCAGACGGAGATTATCAGTGAAGAGGCACTGGACGAAGAAAAAATCAAGAGCGTTATAGCGGAAACGGGCTATGAACTCGGAAAAATCACCAGCGAGCCCTATCAGAAAAAAGGGTTGTTTTCTTTTGGCAAATAACAGCGACAATAGACTTGGAAAACAGTGATTGCAAGAACATAAAAGGCGGAGTGTCGGCTTCCGCTTGCAAAAAGCAGGAGCCGATTCTTTTTCAAAAAATGAAAAATTTTGAAATTTTCATTGACAAGTATTCTCCCGTGTGC
>CAVJCN010000290.1:0-3408 GCA_963647945.1 Absicoccus sp.
CTTCAGCTGGAAAAGGGCAGCCAAAGGGAAATCGAAGACAAGATGCGGGAGCTTGGGGCAAAGCGAAATGCCAAACAGCCGGTGCAGTTTCCGTCGGCAGGCAGCACTTTTAAGCGTCCCGAGGGATTTTTCGCGGGTAAGCTGATAGAGGACGCGGGGCTAAAGGGCGTAAGCGTAGGCGGGGCGCAGGTTTCCACCCTGCACAGCGGATTTATCATAAACAGGGGAGGAGCCACCGCTACGGATATACTTTTGCTCATAGACCTTGTACGAAATACGGTGTACGACAAATTCGGCATCATGCTGGAGCCGGAAGTTAGGATCATTTGAGGCAAGACAGGAACTATGGATAATAAATACAGTTAAGACGGAGATTTTATGGATAAATTTGATGAAATAATAGCGAAATACAGGATGGTTTATGACCATCACACCCATACGACTTACTCTCACGGAACGGGAAGCATAGCGGACAATGTGCGGGTTGCGGCGGCGAAGGGCCTCAAATCCATCGCCATAACCGACCACGGGCCGGGGCACATGACCTACGGAATCGACAGGGGGAAAATCCCCGCCATGAGGGAAGAAATTGCCGCTCTAAAGGCGGAGTTTCCGGATATGGAAATTTTACTGGGAGTTGAGGCTAACACCATGAGAATTTCACCCTACATCGATGTTCCGGCTTCTGAAAGAGCCGACTACGACATCCTACTGGCGGGATATCACTACGGCATAAGACACGCGGGAATGATTGCAAATTACGCATATAAGCATGGGGGGCTTTTCAGGGGAGAAAACTCATCGCTGAAAGTCGCCAACACGGCAATGATTTTGGATTGCCTGTATTTCAACGAAGAAGCGGGAAATCACATCGACATTCTCACCCATCCCGGTGACAAGGGGCCCTTCGACATAGAGGACATTGCAAAGGCCTGCGCTGACACGGGTACGCTGATTGAAATTAACGATAAGCACGCTCACCTTACCGCAGATGAAATCAAGATTGCGGCAAAATTTGATGTTAGCTTTGTCGTAGGAAGCGATGCCCATGTGCCGGAAAAGGTGGGCTCTTTCGAGGAACCCCTGAGGCGAGCACTGGAAGCGGGACTTGACATTGAGCGAATCGTAAATATCGAGAGAAATTAGCCTCTTGGCGGGCAAATTTGGGATTACCTTGATAGCGGATTTCAGGTGATTTTTAGGTGGCTTTGAGCAATTTTGAGAATATTTTTTCTTGCAATAGGCAGGCAAAAAGAGATATAATATATTGTTAAGAAACACGCAAAATGCGAGGCGTGAAAGCTAAAACAAGAATAAACGAAAGGAGCAGAAATATGGATAGCGTCCCCGATGGGAAAAACACAAATGTAAAACGAAACGCCCCTATGGCTGCTCTTTCTGCAATACTCCTCTAAGCATTGAGAACAGGCAGCGGCAGGGCGCGGCAAGAGAGGAGATGATTCCGATGGATCAGAATATTTTGAAAAACCCTGAAGAGGCCATGAAGGAATCGCTGGAGAGGATTTATCAGCTTCTTGACGAAAAAAAATACTTCATGGTAAAGGACGAACTTTTGAAGTTCAACGATGCGGATATCGCCGAAATGTTTGAGGAGCTTTTGGAGGATCCGGACGATATCGAAAAGGTAATCGTGGTTTACAGGCTTTTGCCGAAGGATGTTTCGGTGGAGGTATTTTCCTACCTTCCCTCCGATGACCAACTCAAGATCGTTGACGGCATCACGGACAAGGAACTCAGTTACATAGTCGGCGAACTTGACTTCGACGATAAAATCGACATTTTGGAAGAGCTTCCGGCGAATTTGGTGGACAAGATTTTGGAAAAGACTCCAAAGAACGAAAGGCAGCTCATCAATAACTTTTTGAATTATCCGGACACCTGCGCGGGCAGCCTTATGACCCCGGAGTATATCAGTCTGCAAAAGGAGATGACCGTGGGAGAAGCTTTGGCCCACATCAAAAAAGAGGGAATGGACGCGGAAACGATCTATACCTGCTATGTCAAGGATGCAGGCAGAAAGCTCATAGGCATCGTTTCCCTGAGCACCCTGGTCATAACCGATGACAATGTGAAGATCAAGGACATCATGCACACGGATTATGTGTGGCTTAATGTATACGACGACCAGGAAGAAGTTGCCGAGGAGTTCAAGAAATACGACTTTCTGGCAATGCCCGTTGTTGACAAGGAGCATCGACTGGTGGGCATCATCACCGTGGATGATATCCTGGATGTAATGGAAGCGGAGGCAACAGAGGATATCGAGAGAATGAACGGAGTAATCAATTTTGAGGCTTCGGACAAGGACTATTTGGATATTTCGGTGTGGAAACACGCGCTCAGCAGGCTCCCGTGGCTGCTTATCCTCATGGTTGCATATATTTTCACGGGAATGATCATTACAAATTTTGAGGCGAAGCTTTCGGAGATCATTTGTCTCGTCGCCTATATGCCGATGCTCATGGGAACCGGCGGAAATACCGGCTCTCAGGCGGCGACGCTGATTATCCGCGGACTTGCAACAGGAGAGGTGGATACCTCCGACGCGCTGAAAATTCTCTGGAAAGAGGTCAGAATTGGGCTGATTATCGGTACAATTTTGAGTGCCTTTAACTTCCTGAGAATCTGCCTGCTGGACGGATATTCGGTTCCGATTGCCCTTACGGTTTGCTCTGCGATGCTGCTGATCGTAGTGTTTGCAAAGATTTTGGGCAGTATGGTTCCGCTCATAGTGAAGAGCGTGAAGCTGGATCCGGCATTGATAGCAAATCCTGCCATTTCGTCGATTTCGGATGCGGTGGCCCTGAGCATATATTTTGCTATGGCCAGCCTTTTCCTCGGCCTTTGAATAAGTAAAAAATTGTCCGAAATTCGGGTTCATGCTCCAAACGGACAATTTTTTTGCATAAGGAATCTAACGGAAGGATACAGATAGCATAACGATGGAAAGGATAAAAACGAAAAAACTTGCCCTCATGGGCTTTGGCAACGCCGGCAGGGCATTCGCAAAGCTTCTTACGGAAAAAGAGGCGCAGATAGAAGAAAAGTATGGATATCGTGTAATTGTAACGGCGATAGCCACAGGCTCCCGGGGCAATTTGGTTGCGCCGGCGGATAGCGAGCCCCTTGGTATCGACCTTGGGCTTGCGATGGAGGACATAGAAAGGGAGGGCGCTTTTTCGGCTCGTCTGCCCCTTTCGAAAATGAACGCCATGGAAATTGCCCAAAACGCAGACTACGACGTGCTGGTGGAAATGACACCGTTGAATATTTTTACGGGGCAGC
The DNA here is from genome assembly GCA_963647945.1 of Absicoccus sp. GTDB lineage: Bacteria > Bacillota > Clostridia > Peptostreptococcales > Anaerovoracaceae > CAG-238. Next base: position 3,307 of record CAVJCN010000290.1, read on the forward strand.
CGGCCATTACCCATATAGAAACTGCCTTTTCCCGGGGCAAGGATGTAATCACGGCGAATAAAGGCCCCATTGCATGGAAATTTGCGGAGCTTCGGGATATGG
>CAVJCN010000291.1:0-3399 GCA_963647945.1 Absicoccus sp.
CTCCTACCCTTCGGCAATGCCGCCCTTTATCTTCAAACTCATTATTTTCTCCTCAAACGCTTTCAGTACCTTGAGCAAGGGCTCCGGCAGGCGCTTGTAGCATTCTTTCTTCAGTTCAGCAGGAACACCATAAAAGCCCTCTGCAATACTGCCGGCAATAGCCGTCAGAGTATCAGAGTCTCCACCGAGGGATACCGCAGTACGGATAACATCCTCAAAGCTGTCTCCTTCCAGAAAAGCCGTGATGGCCTCTGGTACGGTTTCCATGCAGGTTTCTGTATGGAAATATCCGGGTCTGATTTCATCGCAAGTACGATTCAAATCATAACCAAATTCCCGCCCGATATATCCCTTAATCTCCGCCTTGCTACGCCCTGCCCTTGCAAGGAAAATAGCGCTTGCAGTCGCTTCCGCACCCTTGATTCCTTCCAGATGATTGTGGGTAACTTCCGCAGAAAGCCTTGCTGCATGTCTGACCGCATTGATATCGTTATATAACCACGCAACTGACGAAACACGCATTGCAGAGCCATTACCAAAACTATTGTAAGCCTTGCGCTGTGGATTGGAAAGCCACTGCCTGAACATCCCTCCGTAACCGGCATTCGGATACATCTTCCCAAACTGGCGCATGCGACTTGCCAAGATTTGCAAAATCTTTTCATCCGAATCACTCGGCTGTACATCAAGAAAAGCCTGACCGACAGCCAAAGTCATCACAGTGTCGTCTGTATAGGTTGAGTTATGTGAGAATAAAGGGAACTCCTTGCTCTTGTTACCACGGTCAAATTCATAAGGACTACCGATAATATCCCCTAAAATTGCTCCAATCATTTCTTGCCACCTCTCTTCTTATAATCCGCATCAATCTTCATTTTCCAATCAGCAGACAGCGGTGCTGCACACGCTCTTGCACAGGTAATTACTTCACTGATAACTTCATAGTTGAGTGCTGTTCCAATCTCATCACAATGATAGTTAGCTGCCATAGATTCATCGATACCAAATCTTCTGGCTTCGGCCGCTGCATCAATATTTGCACCGAGGAAAATGAACTCCCAGTCGTAACGCTCTTTCTGCCGTTCAATCATGTGTCGCACCTTATCGTAGGTATAACGATAGCTGGCATTTTCCATACCGTCAGTTGTGATGATAAAGAGGGTCTTTTCCGGCACATCTTCTTTTCGGGCATATTTGTGAATATTCCCGATGTGGTGAATCGCCCCACCAACAGCATCAAGAAGTGCAGTGCAGCCACGCACGAAATAATCCTTGTCTGTAATGCTCGGGACATCTGCAATAGCAACACGGTCATGAATAACCTCTGTTTCGTTGTCAAACAGCACGGTGGATACCACGGCATCACCCGGCTCCTTACGCTGCTTTTCCAACATAGAGTTAAAGCCTCCGATAGTGTCCTTTTCCAGTCCCGACATCGAACCGCTGCGGTCTAAGATGAATACAAGTTCTGTCATTTTGAAATCCTCCTGTTTTTTTATTGTGATTTCATTATAAGAAAAACAGGAAATAAATGGTCGCATACGATGCGACATTTTTTATGCGCCGATAAGCGGCTGGTCAAAAGCAAACAGAACTTCGTTCAGTTCAAACACATTGTAGTTTTTGTTTACCAAGAAATACTCCACAATCACATCAAACTTACTGCTGTGGGAGAGGGCAAACCCCGCTCGGCCGATAAAGTCCTTTGTTTCATCAACATCCAGTTCTAGTGCAAAGGCAAAGGCTAGTGCAGTCGTCTTGGATGGCTTATAATCTATATTATTTCGGATTTTGGAGAACAGTTTCCTATCCACATTTGCCTTTTTGTAAATTTCAGAGTCTTTTTTTCCAGTACAGTCAATCAATTGCAGGAGTGTTTCGGAAAAGCCTGCATCCAGATCTTTTACCAACTGTCCCCAGTCATCGGAGTCCATTCGTATTGATGCCATTTCAGACATCTCATGGCATTCTTCCAATGCCTGCGACTTGGAAATATCATCATGTATTCGATTGATTCGTTTCGAGCGGTCTCTTATACGCCTTGCTTCAAGACGAAGCGCTTGCATATATTCCGTTCCATATTCATAAGTAGTTTTACTGAAGATATAGTTTTCGTCAATGTAGCTGCGGACAGATTTAAACAGCTTCTCTGAAAGGGCAAAGGCTTCTTTGTCAAACACAACCAGATAAATTTGCATTTCGTTTTCCAGTAGGAAAGCGCTGATTTGACGAATGGCTATTTGCAAGGCAAGGGATTTCGGGAACCCATAATTGCCTGTAGCTATCAATGGAAAAGCGATAGACTCGCATTCATATTCTTTAGCCAAAGCCAGGGATTTCCTGTAGCACGAAGATAAAATCTGTTCTTCTCCGTGGTTACCATCGTCCCAAACAGGCCCTACAGTATGGATAACATACTTGGCAGCCAAATTGAAGCCCGGTGTAATAACTGCATTGCCGAAGTCAATGCAACCGATTTTTTGTCTTGCTAAAAGCAACTCATGTCCTGCTTTTTTATGTATTCTGCTGTCAACGCCAGAGCCGACGACAGGGTTGGGATTTGCAGTGTTCACAACCGCATCTACTTGCATATTTGCAATATCATTTCGCACTATTTCAAAGGGCATGGGCGACCTCCTCGTAGTCTGTAGTTCTCCTTAAATCTGAACTTTCAATTGAAATTTTAAGCGTGTAGCTGAACTGATTATTTGTGGTTTCAAATTATATGAAGGACTGGCAAAAGTGTTGCCGTTTAATATCCAATTCTAAAATAGTCCAGATACGACTTGAATTTGTCTTGAGCGGCAAGGCAGGTGTCCCTCAGATAGCCTTTTTCGTTGGCCCACTCCTTTAGACCGCGATAATAAAACATTTTTAGCTCATCCTCTATGATAAAAGGAACAATATTATTTTTCAGACATTCTTTGAACATAATCAGCCTGCCGACGCGACCGTTTCCGTCTTGGAACGGGTGAATTTTTTCAAACTTTACATGAAAATCCAAGATGTCGTCAAAAGTCTTCGCGTCCCTGGAATTGTATTCAAAAAGCAGCTTCCGCATCTTGTCCGATACTTCTTCGGGAAGCACTGTTTCTTCTCCGCCGACTTCGTTAGGGATCTTTTTATACTCTCCCACCGCAAACCAATCTTTTCCTGCATCCGCTGTCCCGGTTTTTAGGATTAAATGAAGTTCTTTTATAAGTTCTTCCGTTAATTGCAAGTTTGCGCCGTCAATTATCCTGTCTATACACCGAAAATGATTTACCGTTTCCAATATATCGTCTACATTCAGGGCTTCCTTTTCGGTTCCGATGGTATTTGTTTCAAAAATATATCTTGTCTGGTCGTGGGTCAGCCGGCTGCCCTCCATGTGATTGGAATTATAGGTAAGCTCTATCT
>CAVJCN010000292.1:0-3386 GCA_963647945.1 Absicoccus sp.
ATGCTTGATCACACCGCAGGGGTGGCTGCAATTTGTTTTCGGGACGGCTGGGCACCTACCGTAGACCTTGATGTTCATTTCCTCAGAAAAGCAGATGTGGGGGATACGCTGGTTTGCAGGGCGGAGATCGAATTTTTCGGCAGAAGAATAGTTCACATGAAGGCAAATCTCACCTCAAAGACCACGGGAAAGGTGGTTGCAACAGCCCTTGCAACATATTTAAACTCCTGATTTCCCGCCACCTATTTAAACTCGTGATTTCCTTGCGAAAGGGCGCGGTTTGATATATAATAAAAGTAGCCTTACGGAGGTGCCTGCTTGCATCCCCCAGGGCACAATAGGCGTAAAATAGGCATAATATAAAAGGACGGAAAAATGAAAGAAGTATATATAAAAGATTTAAGGAAAGACATGGAAGTCACCGACTTTTTCATGGTAAAATCCACCGCCATCAAGACGGGCTCAAACGGTAAACAGTATTGGGACATCGTGCTGGGGGACAAATATGGAGAGATAAATGCAAAAAAATGGGATATAAGCGACAGAGAAATCGAGTCGATTCTCGCGGTTTCCGAAAAGGACATCGTCAAGGTTAAGGCCCTCATAACCGAGTGGGCAGGCCAGCTCCAGATGAGAATTATGCGAATAAGACCCGCAAACGAAAATGACGAAATCGATATGCAGGATTTTGTGAAAGCAGCACCGGAAGACCCCCACAAGATGTACGACTATATCCTGAGCAGGGCAGAAGCCATAGAAGATAAAGACCTTAAAGCAATTTGCCTTAAATTCCTGACAGAAAATCGCGACAGGCTGCTGTATTATCCGGCGGCGCAAAAGAACCATCATGCCCAGTTAGGGGGGCTTCTTTACCACATGAAGAGGATGCTCATGACCGGCGAGAGGGTCTGCGAGGTGTACACGAACCTGAATCGGGATTTGGTAGTCACGGGAGTGATACTCCACGACATGGAAAAACTCAACGAAATCATGGCGGAAACCGATGGGATTGCAACCGGGTATTCCTTTGAGGGACAGATGCTGGGACACATAATCCAAGGGGTCAAAACCGTTGACAGAATGACCCTTGAGCTGGGATTTCCGCGGGAAAAGGCAATCATGCTGGAGCATATGATACTTTCCCATCACTACGAGCCGGAATTCGGAAGCCCGAAAAAGCCGCTGTTTCCGGAGGCAGAGCTGCTGCACTATCTGGATATTCTCGACGCAAGGATGTTCGACATGGAGGCGGCGCTTGAGGCGACCCCGGCAGGAGGTTTCAGCGACAAGGTAAGAACCCTCGACAACAGAAAATTATATAAGCCGTTAAATTCGGCGGATTCGGATAAAAACTAAATTCTAAGGAGGCTCTAAATGATTAAAGTACCTAAGGAAGTCGCAAGAATAATGAAGGTTTTGGACGAGGCGGGTTTTGAAAACTATGTGACCGGAGAATGTGTGATCGATTCCCTGATGGGGGAAAAAACCTACAGCTGGGATGTGATAACCAAAGCAGGCTACGAGGAACTTGCGGGTCTTTTTCCTGAGGCAAAGGTCTTAAGCGAAAAATACAGCGTTCTCAGAGAAGAAATGATTGAGCAGATCCGTGACGAGAAGGGCGAGGTCATAGGCGAGGAAGGCTACATCATCGATATTTCCACCTACAGAACGGAAAATGCAGGAAATCATGCAAAGGGTGAAAAGCCCCGCTTTACGGATAGAGTGGAGGAAGACTTGGCAAGACGGGATTTCACGGTGGATGCCATTGCCATAAATCCCTATGCCGGAGCAAAATCGGTGGCAGACCCTTATGAAGGCAGAGAGGACATCCGCAAAAAGATCATAAAGACGGTGGGAGCGGCAAACGAGTCTTTCCGGGCAGAACCCATACGCATGATGAAAGCTGTCAGATATGCCGCCCAATACGGATTCGACCTGCATAAAAATGTGTATGAAGCCATTGCGGCAAATTATAAACTGCTGGAAAATGTAAAGCCCGAAAAGATCCGGGATGAGTTTACGGATATTTTGACGGCACCTCACGCAGGCAAGGGCCTTAATATGCTGATGAGCACGGGAATACTGCGGGTTATTTTGGGCGAGCAGCAGTTCAGCGGATTGACTCGCAGAGAGAAAAGCGACCTAATGACCCTTTGCGAGGGAATCGAAAAAACGAAACAGGTGCCGGAAAGAAGGCTGGGGCTTTTATACTCCGCCATTCACAAGAAACGCGCCCTTCCTTCGATCAACAAGCTGAATTTTGACGAAGAAACCCACCAGCACCTTGTAGATGCGGTTCACGATATGCCGAAGCTGTATTTCACATCCCGTCCCCAGGATCTGAAACGCTTCATCTACGACAGAAGCATGAAAAGGTACGAATATCTTTTGAACCTGGAAAAAGCCCAGAGAATCGCTTTCGGATACGATTCCGAAACGAAGATTCGCAGCAAGATATATATGCTGGACGAAATCAAGAGGAACCACGAAGTCATCTTTGTGGAAGACCTTGCGATAGATGCAGGCGACTTGATCGAAGCGGGAATCTGCGATGAAACCAATGTTGAGAAGATGCTGACTATGCTCACCGAATCCACCCACATAAAACCGAACCAAAACACCCGAGAGGATCTTCTGAAACTGGCAAAAAAATATAAGAGAAACAAAATTGCCGCTTGGGGCAGAGGAGTATCATGGCTAAGATAAAAGAGGTCACCCCCGAGGTGACCTTATTTTTACGCTCTCTGGGGCTTTCAAACTATTATATCGAAAAAATCTTCGACTTGGTGGGGGATGCAGCTGTGGGACTGACGGAGGACAACCCCTACTGGCTGCTCGAAGAATTTCCCAGAATGGGATTTGCGAAGGTTGACGCAATGGCAAAATCCCTTAATTTCAGCGATGAAAATCGCCACAGGATAGAGGCAGGCATAGTCCTGTGCATGAAAAAATATGCCTCCGAGGGGCATACATTTGTGCTTTTCAGCGATCTGTGCGGTGAAACTGCGGAAACACTGCAGGTAGAAAGCCGGCTTGTGGAGGATGTAACGGAGGACATGGTCTTTGAGGGGCGGCTGCAGCTTGCTGACATAGATGGCACGCGGGTAGTGTATTTTTACGGATTCTATAAGGCAGAGTGCGGTGTTGCGGGAAAACTTGCGGCGCTGGAAAATCCCCGGGAGGGACTGAAACCCGTTGGCGGAAACATCGACGCGTTGATTGCAAAGGCAGAGAGCGAGGCGGATATCAGTCTTTCGGGAGAACAAAGGGAAGCTGTCAAAAATGCCTTGCTTGGCGGCGTGTCGATCATAACAGGAGGCCCGGGCACAGGAAAGACCACCATCATAAAGGCGCTTATTTCAATAGTTGAAGGCAGCGGTCTGAAG
>CAVJCN010000293.1:0-3385 GCA_963647945.1 Absicoccus sp.
GGTAGATCCATTAGGAAGAGTAGTTATTCCGGTAGAACTCAGAAGGAGTTTAAACATTAAAACCGATGACGGCATGGAAGTATATGTAGACGGGGATTATATCATGCTCAAGAAATATGAACCCGCTTGTATCTTCTGCGGCGATGCAAAGGATGTTACCGATGTAAAGGGCAAGAAAGTTTGCAAGGTATGCTTACAGGAAATGAAAAAACTGTAGGTTGACGGAGGCTTGAGTTGGCTAAATATGTTGTTAAACAAAGCAGGCCTCTGAGGGGAGAAGTTTTTATCAGCGGTGCAAAAAACGCGGTACTGCCGTTAATGGCGGCGGCACTTTTGTCCGAAGAGGAATGCATAATCAGAGATGTTCCGATGCTTCGGGATGTGGCATTTATGAAGGAAATACTTGCCTCACACGGAGCTGCGGTTACAGAGCTTGAAGAGAATGTTTTGGCCATAGAAACAAAAGATATAAAATCAACAGAAGCAAAGTTTGAACTTGTAAACAAGATGAGGGCTTCCATTTTAATTATGGGGCCTCTTCTTGCAAGAAAAGGAAGAGCAAGAATCCCGTTGCCGGGAGGCTGCGCAATCGGAGCCAGGCCGATAGACCTTCATCTTAAAGGGCTGGAGGCACTTGGAGCCATTGTGACCGTCAACGATGCGGAAAGATATGTAGAAGCCGTGGCGGGGCCCCAGGGCCTTATAGGCGACACCATATATCTTGACTTTCCCAGCGTTGGAGCAACCGAGAACATAATGATGGCGGCGGTTCTTGCACAGGGAACCACCTATCTTGAAAATGCGGCGGAGGAGCCGGAAATCGTTGACTTGGCGAATTTTCTCAATAAAATGGGAGCCAAAATCAAAGGTGCCGGTACCGATACGATTAAGATTGAGGGTGTAAATAAGCTGCGCGGTGCCAAGCATACGGTAATCCCGGATCGAATAGAGGCGGGGACTTTTATGCTGGCTGCTGCCATTACAAGAGGGGCTTTGCACATCACCAATGTTGTTCCGGATCACCTTAAGCCTATCACCGCCAAGCTGCGGGAATGTGGCGTGCGGATAGAAGTGGGGGACGAAGATATGATCGTAAGGGGAGATTTGGGGCCTCACACGGCCACCGACATAAAGACTCTTCCATATCCCGGATTTCCTACGGATATCCAGTCGCCCTTCATGACATACCTTACTACGGTGGAGGGCTCAAGCACCGTAATCGAAACGGTGTTTGAAAACAGGTTTATGCATGTGGCACAGCTTAACAAGATGGGCGCAAGCATCGAAGCAACGGGAAATAAAGCCGTAATAAGAGGAAAGGCGCATCTTCGCGGCTGCGAAGTTATGGCGACGGATCTCAGAGCCGGTGCGGCCCTTGTTTTGGCAGGCCTTGTTGCAGATGGAGAAACGGAAATATCCGAAATCTACCACATAGAAAGAGGCTATGAAAAATTCATAGAGAAATTCGAGAAAATCGGAGCGACTATAACCAAAATATAATTCAAAAGAAAAATCTTAAGAGCAAAAGACGAGGGAATCATTCCTCGTCTTTTTGCATATATTTTGACATGGGAGTCCGGGGAAAGGATGTGAAGATATGAAAGTTTTGGTACAAACTCTGATTATTTGTTTGATTTTCTTTGTGGGGATTCCTCTGGCAACGGTTTTTGCATCGGGGAATCTGCCGAAAATGTCGGAAAGCCCTGATGCGCAGGATGCCCGGATAAATACAGGCAAGGCAGAAGAAGAGGAGAACATCACTAAAAACAAGATTGAAATTCCGGAGAAGATAAAAGTTTTTAAGGAGAATGAGAATAAAACCGTCAGCGTGGACTTTGAGGAGTATGTGACCTGCGTGACGGCAAGCGAGATGCCATGTACCTTTGAAAGTGAAGCGCTGAAAGCCCAATCGGTGGCGGCAAGGACATTTGCCGCAGCAAAACTTGCTAAATATGAGATTAAAAAACCCGAAGCTCACCCTGAAGCGCCCATATGTTCATCTACCCATTGCCAGGTGTATAAGACGGAAAAGGAGCTGGCAGAGTGCCATGAAGAGGGCTGGGCGACCTCAGATGATGGCTATAAAAAAATAAAGGAGGCGTGCAAGGCAACGGAGGGGGAGATCCTTTATTACGATGGCGAGCCGGTTATGCAGCCTCTGTTTTTTTCTTCCAGCGGCGGCAGGACGGAAAACTCCGAGGATGTTTTTGTCAGCGCGCTTCCCTATCTTGTAAGCGTATCAAGTCCCTATGAAAGCGATGCCACTCACCAAAATGAGGAAAAAACATTTACCATTGAAGAATTTAAAAAGGCCCTTGTCAAGGCCTATCCGAAAAAGGACTTTGGCGAGCTGAACCGGGACAACATAAAAATCCTTTCCCGGACGGCAGGAGGCAGAGCAGAAAGAATGCAAATAGGCGATGTGACATTAAAAGGCACGGAAGTGAGGAACGCGCTGAATCTCAGCTCCGCCCTTTTTTCCATAAGTTTCGGCAAGGCAAAGAACGGAGAAAGTCAAATAACCTTTACCACAAACGGTTCGGGACACGGGGTGGGAATGAGCCAGTACGGTGCTGACGGAATGGCAAAAGAAGGGTACGGATATAAGGAAATATTGCAACATTACTATTCCGGCACCGAGATATATTGAGATATATTGACGGCTTTTCTTTTACTTTTATTTGGCTTTTCTTTGATGACTTTTCCGACGACTTTTATTTAGTGATTTTTCTTGATTTCGGGCACATCGCATTGTATTATATTAATGGTAAAAATAATAAGGCACACATCGGGAAAGGAACCATAATGGCAGATTTGAAGTATTTAAGAAGATTGGCGAAGGACTATCCGAATATCATGGCGGCATCCGCCGAAATAATAAACCTAAAGGCAATACTGGCTTTACCGAAGGGCACGGAGTATTTTCTCAGCGACCTGCACGGCGAACACGAAGCCTTTATACATATGCTCAAGAGCGCCTCGGGAACTATCAAGGCAAAAATCGATGAGCATTACGGCGAGCTGAGCGAAAAGGAAAGAGAAGATTTGGCGGCATTGATATACAACGCGGAGGCGGAAATTGCAAGACGAAAGAAGAGCGAGGAAGATTTTGACAAATGGTGCGCCACGGCGCTATATCGTCTAATCACGATATGTAAATCCGTTTCCACAAAATACACCCGCTCAAGGGTTCGGGCGCGTCTGCCGAAGTACATGGACTACAGCATGGACGAACTTCTCCACGCCGACGATGAAGAAAACAAGGCACATTACTACAGCCAGATCATCAGCTCCGTGGTGGAATGCGGCATTGCGGAGGAGTATATTATTCAGCTTACGGAAGCCATAAGCAGCCTGGCGGTGGACAAACTGCACATTATAGGCG
>CAVJCN010000294.1:0-3385 GCA_963647945.1 Absicoccus sp.
ATTCAGAACAATCCTGCGGTAATTGAAGCATATTTGGGGGTGGATGAATAATGCTTGCAATAAGAGATTTACATGTATATTACGGCGGTATTCACGCCCTTAACGGCGTAAGCCTTGATGTTCCCGACGGTCAGATCATTTCCCTTATCGGCGCAAACGGAGCCGGAAAATCCACGACCCTGAAAGCGATCATGGGGCTTGTAGGTAAAACAGAGGGAAATATTTACTGGGATGATACGGATATTACATCCATGAAAACAAAGGATATTGTAGGTGAGGGCATCATTTTGTGTCCCGAGGGGCGTAAAATTTTTCCTGACCTTACGGTGGAAGAAAACCTTTCGGCGGGAGCTTACCTCAGAAAGGATAAGGGCGAGATCGCAAAGGACAGAGAATGGGTTTACAGCCTTTTCCCTCGTCTGAAGGAAAGAACCTGGCAGCTTGGAGCCACCCTTTCCGGCGGCGAGCAACAGATGCTTGCGGTAGGCAGGGCACTGATGAGTAAGCCAAAGCTGCTTATGCTGGACGAGCCTTCCCTGGGACTTGCTCCACTGATAATAAAGGATATTTTTACGATTATTCAGCAGATAAAAGAGGCAGGAGTGAATGTGCTGCTTATTGAGCAGAACGCCAACGCTGCCCTTGAAATTTCGGATTACGCTTATGTAATGGAAACGGGGAATATTACCATGGCGGGGCCGGGTAAGGCTTTGCTGTCGGATGAGAGAGTAAAACAAGCATATTTAGGGGAATAGGATATGAAAAAAGTAGTAAAAAAAGTTTTAGCTTGCGGAATGATCGCTTCACTTACGCTGGGGCTTTGCGCTTGCACTACTTACACGAATTTTAAGAATGCGTTCTTTGACGGAGAGGCGAAAGCCCAGGAAAGAACCATTAAAATAGGGGTTTTTGAACCGCTTTCGGGAAAGAATAAGACGGAGGGCAACGAAGAGCTTATGGGTATCGAGCTTGCCCATGACCTTTATCCTACCGCTTGCGGCAAGAAAGTGGAACTTGTTTACGGGGATAACAAGTCGGATATCTATACCGGAGAAACCGTGATTCAGGAGATGATTTCAAACAGTGCGCCATCGGTAATTCTCGGCAGCTACGGGGAAACCCTTACGCTGATAGCGGGAAAGTACGCGAAGGCCAATAATATTCCGGCAATTACGATTTCCAGTACAAATCCGCTAATCACCACAAACAACGATTACTATTTCAGTGCCACATATTCCGAAACAAAGCAGGGGGACGCGCTGGCGGATTTTGCTTATACTTCACGGAACAGAACCCTTGCGGCGGCTGTCAAGACAGAGGACGATGACACGGCTACGGCTACCATCAAGCGGTTTACCAATCGCTTCAAAAAATTATCCGGGGAAAGCTCCGGGGTGGCGGGAACCTTCACCGTTCCGAAGGACAGCACCGACTACAGCCAAACCATTGCCGACATAAAGGCATCCGGCGCGGACACGGTGTTTGTGACCCTTTCCGCGGCAAACTCCATTGAGTTTATGAAGCAGGCAACGGAAAACAATCTTGTGAATGTTCTTTTCCTGGGAACGAGAGCCTGGAATGACGAAAAACTCATTTCCTATCTTAAGGGAAACCACAGGATTCAGGCGGCATTCCCTACGGAGCAGAGCCAAAATGCGGAAACCGAAAAATCCGATGAGTTTATCGAGGCATTTAAGGCAAAATACGGAGAAACGGAAGAGCCTTCGGAACGGACTGCCGTGGCATTTGACGCTTACTGCCTTGCCATCGATGCCATAGAGAGAGCTTACGAAAATATTCAGAACATGGATCCGGACAAGCTCACCGAGGACGCGGCAACCGATGCAGAGGGCAGAACCGCCAAGGAAATACTTCAGACTGCGCTCGAAACAGGGGTTCCGGCAGGGGTGCATATCAGAGATGCCCTTAGCCAGACGGAGAATTTCAGCGGTGCCTCCGGTGTTATAAATTACGGCGGCAAAAATGAAGCCACCAAGTCCATCACAATAAACTATATTGCCTGGGGAGTCGACCAGCCTTCCTATACGGTGGAATAATCGGCGTGGAATAATCGGCGGGCTAACTGCCGAGGATTAAATTTACAAAAGAAACGATAAGTTACAACCAAACACAGTAAATAAAAAACAACAAATAAAAAACAGAAAACGAAAGGAAACCAAACAAATGGAGAATAAGATTAAAGACGCTCTTGAGCAGATCAGACCTTTTTTACAGAGAGATGGAGGCGATGTGGAATTTGTGGAACTTACAGAGGACAATATCGTTAAGGTAAAGCTCCAGGGACACTGCGCAGGCTGCCCGGGAGCCCAGATGACCCTCAAAGCGGTAATCGAAAGAATCCTCAAAGAAAGCTATCCCGAAATCAACGGAGTTGAGTCCGTATAGTCATGGAATACGAAAAATTTCTTGAACAAAACAAGGAAGAAATGATTGGCTCTTTGCAATCCCTTTTGCAGTGCCAAAGCGAGCAGGAATCGCCGGTGAAAACTCCGGAAGGGGAGGTTTACCCATTTGGAGAGGGAGTGCAGAAGGCGTTTGCTGACTTTCTTTCCCTTGCCGAAAGCATGGGATTTGAAACCTACAACGCGGATAACTACGGCGGACATGTGGATTTCCCCGGAACCGGTGACAAAATTTTCGGCATCCTGGGGCATCTTGATGTGGTACCCGCAGGGGGAGGCTGGGATTTTGACCCCTATGGCGGCAGCTTGGCGGAGGGCAAGATATACGGCAGAGGAACCACTGACGACAAAGGCCCCCTTATCTCCTGCCTTTATGCTATGAAAGCCTTGAAGGAGGCGGGTTTTCAGCCGAAAGCCACCATACGCCTTATCCTCGGCCTTGACGAAGAAAACGCATGGAAGGGCATGGACTACTACTTCTCGCAGGTAAGAAAGCCTGATTTCGGCTTTACGCCGGACGCGGATTTTCCTGTAATCAACGGGGAAAAGGGTATATTGGTCTTTGAGCTGGCAAGAAAGTTCGCCACATCACAAACAAAAGGTCTTAGACTTCGCTCCATGAAAGGGGGCGCGGCGGCAAACAGCGTTGCGGACTATTGCAGAGTTGTCATCAGAAACCAAAAGGACGAGGGGGCTCCCTATGTAAAAGTACGGGAGGAAATAGCGGCTTTTCGTGAAGAAACCGGCTATAAGATTCATGCAAGGGGCATGGGAAAATCCCTGGAAATCACTGCGGAGGGCATAAGTGCCCACGGAGCAAAGCCGGAAACGGGGCTTAACGCGATTTCAATTATGATGGCTTTTCTGGGCAGGCTGAACTTTGTTGACGAAGACCACAATGATTTTATCGACTTTTACAACAAATATATCGGCTTTTGCCTTGACGGTGAAAAACTGGGTAT
>CAVJCN010000295.1:0-3382 GCA_963647945.1 Absicoccus sp.
GACCAGCTCAACATGACCCAAAGGGATTTGGCAGAAGCTGCCAATATGCCGGAGGCCAGATTGAGCCGGATTATGCGAGGCAAAAAGGAAAAGGGAAATTCCGTGGCAGTAACGGAACTGGATCTGGCGCAAATCGCCCCCGGCCTTAAAATAGGAAAAGCAGGCTGGGACAAGCTGCGGTATGCGGCGTGGCCCGAACTGACCTACATTGACGAGGCTTTTTGGTTGGGGGAATGCGTTGTAGATTTGAATGGCCGCTTACTTGAAGCAGGACTTTCCCCATTGGGTATACTACCAGTAAAATAAAAAACTCCGCCGTTCCAGGCAGCAAATGGGACGGCGGAAATTTTTTGCAAAAAAATTTGCTTAAATTTCATTTATGAGATTTTAGAGTATTTTCGAGTGCTATGATAGGCCCATCACAGGAGCTTGTGAGAAGCGAACAGTTTGCAGAAAATGGCATAGATTTTGGTATTATGGAACCAGAGGCCGCTTCGTGATACCCTGTCAGCAGATAAGGACGCTTATCTGGAAACGCTTTATTTGCAAATGACAACCCATGCAGTGATCGGCCATCGCTGCGCAGTACACTTATGAAAGGAACAGGTTATTACCCATGCTGAATATTCGTGATCTTCGAATCGACCCCGCCTCGCTGGGGGCAAAGAAGCTGTTGGTGGATGTTGCACCGGCGTATGAATATAAGGACGGCAAGCGTACCGATACGCTGACCGGCTATCGTTATATCGTCGCGCTGCCTGCACACAGCCTTGAGAAAATCGGTGTCCGCATTGACGGTAAGCAGCTCATGGAAAAGCCGGAAGGCTTTACCGAAGTTGAGTTTGCCGACCTCGAAGTGGCCGCTTATGAGTCTCAGGGCCATGTCCAACTCACCGCGAAAGCCACCGGCATTTCTACCGTCAGGAAAAATTGACGGTCGCAACCGGGCGGCCAAGGCGCGGCAGACGGGGAACAGATATTTTTCCTCAAGAAAAATATCCCCCGGCGCCAGCGCCGACGCCGTCCCGCTGCCCCACGGTAAGTATTACCGTGGGGCAGCAAGGTAGCGGTAGCAAACGAAAGGAGGCTATGATATGGCTGCGCAAGACCCACAAAGCCGCAGGTGGTCGCTGACCATCAACAATCCAAAGGACTATGGCTTTGACCACGATGCTATCATCGAAAAGCTGCACCTGTTTCATCCGAGGTATTTCTGCCTTGCGGACGAAATCGGAGAGAGCGGCACCCAGGGCATGACCAACGCCGAGATCATCAGGCAAAAACCGTCTTATGCGTTCCACCTCAAGGGCATTGACGAGATACGCGATACCTTGCAGGCAGAGCAGTACAGGAAAGAAAACCGCGCCGTTCAGGTGCTCTACTTCTATGGTGACAGCGGAACCGGAAAGACGCGAAGCATTTTCGCATCCCACAAGCCGGAGGACATCTGCCGTATTACCGATTACGGCGGCAAGAACGGTACAAAATTCGATGCCTACCACGGACAGCCCGTGTTGGTGTTTGAAGAATTTCACTCTCAGATTCCGATTGCCGCTATGTTAAACTATTTGGATATTTACCCCTTGCAGCTCCCCGCGCGATACCATGACCGCACGGCCTGCTATACCACCGTCTACATCACCTCCAACATCTCTTTGGAGGAACAGTATATGGAGGTTCAACGCTCTGAGCTGGAAACGTGGCGGGCATTCCTGCGGCGTATCGGCTGCGTGATGGAGTTCCGCGAGGGTAAACCGCCGAGGGAGGTGCCGATCCATGACAAGAGAAGATAAAAAGAAAATCGAGCGCCGAGCCTGTTGGCACGATCTCCTTCGTCAGCTCTGCGGCGTTCCCGATCTGCCGGTCAAGCTCTCGTTTATCGTGCTTTACTTCGTGGGCGCTGTGTACGCTGCCACAAAGCAGGCCGCATTGAGCGCGCAGGTGGAGCACATGGAGCTGATCTCTCCCATTCTCAAAGCCGCGATGGAACACGCCTTGACCGCCTATCTGTTGGTGGGCGGCGTGGCGCTGGCCGCTCTTATGGTGTACCCATTCGGCAGGCAGACTGCGAAAGACCAGCTTCAATGTATCGGTTTAGTAAACCATGCGGGGATGCCACCCGATTTGCTCCGCAAGCGCCGCGACAAGGACAATCCCCGCGTCACGGTATGGGAGTTCCGCAACCAAAGCATCCCGCTGCAAGAGTGGGAGAAGAAACGTCCCGCCATTGAAACGGCGCTTGGAATTACCATTGTCAAGCTGGCCTACGCCAAGGGCAAGAGCCGCGTGCTGGTGTACGCCGTTTCCGCTGGTGACGATTTACCGGAAGTTCTGAAATGGAAAGACAGCTATCTTTCCCCTAAGAGCTTTGTGCTGGTGCTGGGGGAAAGCTATACCGGCCCTGTGACGGTCAACCTCGCGCACATCCCGCATATCCTCTTAGGCGGTTCCACGGGCAGCGGCAAGAGCGTTCTGCTCAAACTGCTGCTCATGCAGGCACTCCGCAAGGGCGCGGTGGTCTATGTCGCCGATTTCAAAGGCGGCGTGGACTTCCCCAAGGTATGGCATGAGAAATGCCGGATGTGCTTTGATGAGGATACCCTACTGGACACGCTCAATCGTCTTACGGACGCTTTAGAGCAGCGCAAGAGCGAGTTTGCGGCGCGGGGCTGTCCGAACATCGACGCCTACAACGAAACCGCAGAATGGCCGCTCCCACGAATCATATTCGCCTGCGACGAGGCGGCGGAGATGTTGGACAAGACCGGGGCCGACAGCGAGCGGAAGAAGCTGCTCTCCCAAATCGAAAACAGGCTGTCCACCATCGCGCGGCAAGGGCGGGCGTTCGGCATCCACCTCATTCTTGCCACGCAGAGGCCGGACGCGACCATCATTCCCGGACAGATCAAGAACAACATGGATTTCCGTGCCTGCGGTCGGGCGGACAGCGTGCTTTCACAAATCATCCTCGACAACACCAGCGCCGCCGAACAGATACCCAAGGACGCGCGCGGCCGCTTCATCACCGGGGACGGTACGGTATTTCAAGTGTACTGGTTCGACGAAAATACCATGTTCGAGGATGAGAGCAACGGCCTTCTTCCGTAGCATTGACCCATTATTGAGGTGTTACACATGGTAAATCCCTCGATAAAATCATCTCCCCCGCCCGAATATGGCGCATTTCTAACGGTCAGCGATATGGCGGAACTGCTCAAAGTTTCTCGTTTTGTAATAGACCGTATGCTGAAAACGGGGCGACTTCCCGCTGCCAAGCTCGGCGGTCAATATCGTGTCCGCACGGAAGATTTTTTCAAATGGTGGGATAGCGAAGTCAAACGGGAACAGAAAAATATTTTAAGGGACTGTCTGTAACGGACAG
>CAVJCN010000296.1:0-3376 GCA_963647945.1 Absicoccus sp.
CCGCAGTCCTATTTGCACGCTTTCTTTGCGGTTTCACAAAGGGCTGTGAATGCCGGTGCGTCATAGATTGCCATTTCGGAAAGCATCTTTCTGTTGATTTCGATGCCTGCTTTTTTAAGGCCGTCCATGAGTTTGCTGTAGCTGATGTCGTTCATTCTTGCGGCTGCGTTGATTCTTGCAATCCACATCTGTCTGTACTGTCTTTTCTTGAGTTTTCTGCCTACATAAGCGGATCTTAAGGATCTCATAACTGCCGGGTTAGCGGCTCTGAAAACCTTGCTCTTTGCACCGTAGAATCCCTTTGCCTGCTTCAAAATTTTCTTATGTCTTTTATGCGCGTTAACGCCTTTTTTTACTCTTGCCATTTTTCTTACCTCCGTAACCTTTCAACTATTTTGCCATAGATCTGAGCATTCTCTTTAAGTCTGCGCTCGTTAAAACAGTAGCTTTTCTCAAGCCTCTTTTTCTCTTGGCGTTTTTCTTAGTAAGAATATGGCTCTTGTATGCCTTATTTCTCTTGATTTTGCCGGATCCTGTTAATTTAAGTCTTTTGCATGCTCCTCTATGGGATTTCATCTTATTTTTTGCCATGATGATTTTTCCTCCTAAAATTATTTATCGCTCTTAGGGCCAAGTACCATTGTCAGGCTTCTGCCCTCGAACAAAGGCTTCTTTTCTATTACTCCCACTTCGGATACGATGTTCGCGAATGTGTTCATCACTTCCATGCCCCGGGAAGAATAGTCCTTTTCTCTGCCTCTGAATCTCAGGCTGACCTTAACTTTATCTCCATCTTTAAGGAATTTTGAAGCGGTGTTCGCCTTGACCTTGATGTCGTGATCCTCAATGAAAGTGCTCAGTCTGATTTCTTTCACCTGAGTGGTCTTTTGCTTTTTCTTTGCTTCTTTTTCTCTCTTTTGAAGTTCGTAACGGTATTTGCCGTAGTCAAGTATCTTGCAAACAGGCGGTTTGGCGTTGGGTGAAATGTTGACAAGGTCGAGTTTTTTCTCTCCTGCCAATTCAAGCGCCTGCTCCGTTGGCATGATGCCGAGCATTGTTCCGTCCGAATCGATGACTCTTACTTCCTTATCACGAATTTCTTCGTTGATCAAATTTTCCTTACTAATGGTGCACCTCCTAAAAATATAAAAGCGGATACATGAAGTATCCGCCCGAAAATGCGCTGCAAACGCACCGATTTCAACATATCAACCCGCAGCGGTGACTCGACCGACCGGGTGAGAAGCGGATAACTTCTTCTTCATTACTGAAACAGTATAGCGCATCCCGCCTCTGCTGTCAACTGATTTTTCACAAACGCCGCCGGTTTTTTGCTGTTTTTTTGCGTTTTTTCTATTTTTATGTTTTCCTGCTGTCTTTTATTTGTCTGCGGCAGGGGTGTGTCCCGCCTCCCAAAGGCGGTCTGCCACAGGTGCCCATTCCTTTGCGTAATTCTCGCACTTTGCGCACAGATGCTCGCAGCTCTCGGGAGCTTCGAGGTCGGTGGATTTCGCGCCGGTGCGGTGCACAAGCTCCTGAAGGATTTCCGGATTTTCCAGCATCGGACACGGCCTCAGGAAGTTCTTATTGAAAGGCTGACCCTCTTTGTATGCCAAGAATAGCGGCTGTTGCAGACATTCCAACAGGGATTTTTCCTTGATATTTGCCCCGGAATAATGGATAAATACACAAGGCTCCACATCTCCGTTGGCATTGATGTGACAGTAGCGCTTGCCTGCCGCTACGCAGCCGTGTACGAACTCCCCATCGTTTTGGAAGTCTATGGCGAAAAGCTCTTTTCCGCCTTCGATTCCCCGAATCTCACGGATTTTATTGTACATGTATTCTCTCTGCTCCGGACTTAAAAGCAGGTCTGCGCTGGCGTTGACGCCCACCGGCATATAGTGGAAATACCATGCGAATACGCAGCCCTTTTCGATGAGCATATCCAAAAATTCATCACTGGTAACCGTCAGATAATTCTTCGATGTATAGCAGATGGAAACTCCGAAGGGAATGTGATAGGAATGCATCAAATCCATTGCCGCAAGGGCTTTTTTGTAGTGTCCCGCGCCTCTTCTGCCGTCGTTGCTTTCTTCAAATCCCTCGATGCTGACGGAAACGAAGAAATTGCCCACTCTCAGCAGGTCTTTACAGAATTTATCATCTATGAGCGTGCCGTTGGTAAAGGCGTGGAACGCAACATCTTTGTGTTTTTCGCAAAGTTTGATGATATCGTCCTTTCTTATAAGCGGCTCGCCGCCGGTGAAGAGATATGCGTAAATTCCAAGCTCCTTACCCTCTGTGATGATCTTATCCATCATCTCATATGAAAGGTTCATTTTGTTTCCGTATTCGGCGGCCCAGCACCCTGTACAATGCAGGTTGCAGGCGGTGGTTGGATCCATAAGAATAATCCACGGAATATTGCAGCCGTATTTTTCTTTCATTTTTTGAGAGGTCTTGTACCCCATAAATCCCGACTCAAATCCCGCGTTTAATGCGAAGGTCTTTAAAATATGCGGATCTACCTCTCTTAATATTCTCTGTGTGTAGCGCGTCCATTTGCTGTCCGGATTCTGCGCCAGATTGCGGAGCATTTCATATGATGAAGCCTCCCAATCTTCCCCCATAATCTTTTCTACCTTGTCTACTAAAGGCAACATCAGCTCCGAAAGATCCTTGCTTTGACTCTTTTTGATAATAGAGTCCAGAGTCATTTCAAAAGCTTTTCTTTCTGCGATGTGTGCTAAACTCTTTGCCATATAGATTCACCCTTTCTTAACTGAATAAAACTTATCTATCATATATTATAGGCATTTCTTTCAAACAAATTCACGGGACAATTCCAAACCGATGTCCCATTTTTTACCTTTTTTCTTGTTTTGTGAATTTTTTTGGACAAATTGGCTGTTTTGTCCAAAAAGTTTAATCTTTTGTTTGATTCTCTGCTTCAAATTCCAGTATAATGGTAGAAAAGATAGATATGTGACATTGTAAAAGGGGGCGCGCAATGGCGGATTCAAACATAACCAAACATGCCTTGGCTGCCGCACTGAAGGAACTTATGGAGGAAAAACCTTTTTCCAAAATTAATGTTGCCGAAATATGCGAAAAGTGCGGTATGAACCGAAAAAGTTTTTACTATCATTTCAGAGATAAATACGATCTTGTGAACTGGATTTTCGACGCGGATTTTTCAAAAATTCTGGAAAGCCGAAAGGAAGACGACTATTTTACCTGGCCTTTTTTGGAGGCTCTTTGCGAGTGCTTTTACGAAAACAGAAATTTCTACCGGAAAGCATTGAAAATCCGCGGTCAGAACTGCTTTATCGACCATTATCGCGAGTGTCTTGAGCCTTTTATGCAGGCGGGA
>CAVJCN010000297.1:0-3362 GCA_963647945.1 Absicoccus sp.
CGTAAGTATCATCGTAAGGATAGGAGGCGGGACATAAGTTGAGCGTGATTTTTCAATGGGTGCGGGACATTTTTATAATAATAATATCCCTGACTTTTTTTCAGATCCTTCTCCCGGAATCATCACTGGCAAAATATGTAAAGTTCATTTATTCCATTGTGATTTTAATAATTGTTTTGCAGCCGGTAATATATTTTTTAAATCAGTCATATATTTAGGAGTGAGATATGTTTGAAAAATTTGTGAATAAAGATTCGCTTACGAAGTTGACGGTAATACTCTTGATCGCCTCCGTTGCAATACTCAGTCTGAACATTCTGACCGGTACAAAGGACGGGAGAAAACAGATCGTAGACACGGACGGAGGGGATGAAGAAAGGCTTTGCAGCATTTTGTCCGGTATAAAAGGTGCCGGCGATGTTGAGGCAATCGTAAAATACGATGAGGACGGAAATGTCCAGGGGGTGATCGTAAGCGCGTCGGGCGGCGATGATCCGGTTGTGGCAAACAAGCTGACAAACGGAGTTGCAACCCTTTACAACATTCCGGTTTCAAGCGTGATAGTTTTTGAGAAAGAACAGGAGGAGTGACTTTGAAAAAGAAGTTTAGCTATAAGGATATTATTTTTAAAGGCAAACGCCTTTCCGCACTTTGCCTGATAGTTGTATTCGGCGCGGGGCTTGCAATTACATCAAGTATAACAAATGACATACCGGTTCACGATGGCGATGTGCTGGTAGACAGCCTTGCGGTGGCGGGAAAAGGCTCCGACGGCGACACAGACGACATATCAAAAGACGCGGAAGAAAGCAGTTTCGAGGAAATGCGGGCGGCACTGACTTTGGAAAGAAACAAGCTGATAGCAACCCTTGATTCTACCATAAATAACAGTGAAAACGAGGCAGAAAAAGCAAATGCGTCCAAGTCAAAGGATAAGATAACAGGCTACATGGAAACAGAACTTGCAATCGAAAGTCTGATAAAATCAAAAAATCTTCCGGAGTCCTTCGTAATCATTACGGACAGCAGCGTCAGCATAACCGTTGATAAACAGGAACTTGACACAAACACGGTGGCGAAAATATGCGATATAGCCATGCGGGAAACCGGCAGAACCGCAGATAAAATAGTGATTCAAAGTAAATATTGAATGTCGTTACCGCCCGTTGAATGTGTCAACGCTATGGATATGAAACCCTGCATTAGCGTTCAAAATATAAAAAGGCCTCTCTTTAATACATCAAATTTCATTGTAAAGTAGAGGTCTTTCTGCTATAATGGTTTTGAGGTATACAAAATGGCAGCTACAAATGAGAAACACGCGATCAATAAAATTTCAGAGGAAATAATACGCAAGACTGCCGTTAAAGCAACACTTAGCGTGCCCGGAGCAAGCCGGCTCAGCGACAGCTTTACCGATAACCTTACCAAAATGCTGTACGGAAAAAGCGCCGACAGCACCGGAATCAAGGTAAGCAAAAGTGACAGCGGTGTGACCATCGACATTTTCGTTATCGTTAAGTTCGGGGTAAAAATACCGCAAGTCGCATGGGAAATACAAAATGCAGTGAAAAATTCGGTTCGAGATATGACAAGGATCACACCGGAAGCTGTAAATATTCATGTACAGGGCGTCAGCCGATGATCAGTACGAATAGGGGAAGGATAAATTACTATGAACAGAGAAGAAGCAGCTTTAAAACAAAAAGTTAAATTTACCCGCAGGGATGCCAGAGAGCTTTTGATGCTGACGGTTTTTCAGATGGATGCCCAGAAAGAACTGGATGCTTCACAGATTGAAAAATATTTGACAGAAAAAAAGCTGGGAACCCAAACTTCGTATGTAAATACGGTTCTAAAAAGTATGCTTGAAAATATAGAAAAAATCGATTCCGAAATCAATAATGCAAGCGCCGGCTGGACTACTTCCAGGATGTCAAAGCCGGATCTTGCAATATGCAGAGTTGCGGTATCGGAGATAATGTACGCGGAGGATGTTCCGCAGGCGGTGGCCATTAACGAAGCCGTAAATCTCAGCAAACTTTACGGGACGGAGCAGTCACCGAAATTCATCAATGCCGTGCTTGGCAAAATCGTCAAAAATCTTTAGCTGCGTTTGAAAGGCGGGTTAAATGAACAAAAAATTATTGTCCCTTGGGATTGATACCAGCAACTACAAGACCTCTCTTGCCGTGGTGGATGAATCGGGGCAGGTGCTGTTTAATTATCAGGAGTTTTTGAATGTAAAACACGGAGAAAGGGGCCTAAGACAATCGGACGCTTTTTTTCAGCATGTGCAGAAACTTCCCGAAGCAGTTGAAAATGCATTTCAGGAGGAAAATATCCGAAACAATATCGGAGCAATCGCCGTTTCCTCCCGCCCAAGACCGGTTGAGGGTTCATATATGCCCGTGTTTACGGCGGGACACGGATATGCCAGGGCTCTTGCCGCGGCTATGGGGACGGAAATTCAGACCTTTTCCCACCAAGAGGGACATATCGAAGCGATTCGCCATTACTCGCAGCTTAGGGACAAAGCCCCGCTTATTTGCTTTCATTTCAGCGGAGGAACCACCGAGGCTCTGCTACTTGATGGCAAAGGAAAACTTGAAATAGTCGGAGGTTCCAAAGATATAGCTTACGGGCAGGTGCTTGACAGAGTGGGGGTAAGCCTGGGCTATGATTTCCCTTGCGGAGAAAGGCTGGATGAAATAGCCCTTTCCGCCTCGGGGCATAGAAATATTTTGTCAGAGATAAAGGTTAAAGACGGCTATGTTAACCTTTCCGGAATAGAAACCCAGTGCCAAAGAGCAATCGAGGACTATCCCCAGGGAGAACTTATCGAAGCTCTGTTTGAAAGGCTTTGCGAATCCGTTGCGCGAATGACGATTCAGCTTTCGGATAAATACAAGATAAATAATTTCATCTATGCCGGCGGGGTTTCCTGTAGCAAATTTATGAGAAACTATCTGACCGAGCATATGTATCGGGATCTCAACATAGTTTTTGGAAGACCGGAGATGTCCTGCGATAATGCCATAGGGATCGCTTTGCTGGGAGGTAAAAAAATATGGCTCTAAAGCCTGTTTCTGTAACACAACTGAATGAATATATAAGCAGGGTGCTTTCAACAGACCCTTTGCTTGGTAACATCCGCGTAACCGGTGAAATTACCAACCTCAAATACCACAGCAGCGGACATATATATTTTTCGATTGCGGACGAAAACAGCAAAATCAACTGTTTCTTTCCGTCAAGCTATGTAAAAAACCTGCAAATTGCTCTAAGTGACGGACTTAAAGTAATTATTAACGGATATATAAATGTTTACAAAAAAGGCGGAACATACACACTCTTTGTTC
>CAVJCN010000298.1:0-3357 GCA_963647945.1 Absicoccus sp.
CAGTTTTTCCGCTGTAGTTAAACACGGCAAAGGTATTAACCAAATATCCGTCCTGATGCTTATAAAATTCCGCAAGTGCCTTTTCGTTACCATATACATTAACGGTAATACCGTCATTCGCAAAGGAGAAACCGCCGATCTGACCGCTGAAAACATGACCGTTCATGTCGAGTGTTGCGGTGATATCACCGGTCACATCCTTAGCACGCGTAAATGTAATCTGTCCACTGTACTTCTCTGTTTTTATATCCGCTCCAAGCGCAATGTAATCTCCATCGTGCAGCGCGTCAACAGCGGCTTCCAACTCTTTAAGCGTATTTACAACTTTCGCGTTTTTCGGCAAAGTTACCGGCTTGTTGTACACAATATCTACAGGGCTGGCGTGGAACAGGTACAATGTGATCTCGCCTGTTTCTTTATTGTATACGGCGTACTCTCGTTCAGGCGTAGCCGCCGTTTTTTCCATCTTTTTACCATCATGATAGATTATAACGCCATTCAGATTTTTAGTGTAATTGATCTTTGCAGTAACTAATTTTTTATTGCTTTTTGCCACCGGTAGCGTCAGGTTATACTGCGCAACCGCCTTGTCACTGCCGATGGAAATGCTATTTTCAGTCAGCGCCTCGGAAGGAGCATCGTTTATGTAGTCCAGGGACTGTGCAACGGTAGATTCTTTTACATTATCAGTTCCGGTGCTAACAGTTGTTGTGTCAAGCTCAACGCCCTCCGGATATGTAACAGTCATTACTCCATCGTTTAGCGTCTGTTCGCTCTTTACAACGGCATTTGCACTGATGCTGCTTTGCGTAACTACCAAGTTGCCTACTGCTTTGGAAGAAACAGGAAGCACGGCATTCTTGTCGTAATCATTGGTTGTGCTGTCGTACTCCACGGTATCCTGCGTTGCGGAAACAGTGATAGAAATGCCGTCTATGGAGAGCCCCTGATAGGCGTTGCCTGCATCTTCTTTCATATGACCGGAGATGGTAAAGTAGTTAGCAGATTCTCCATCAGTCGGTTTGGCAGAAAGGCTATGCTCGGTACCGAGGATTTCATTTTCGTATGTTGTACCATCTGTACTAAGCTGCATCGTCCAATCGATAACCTCATTGAGCTTTGCATCGCCCGTGATGCCGCTGATTATAATCTTGTACTTCAGGGCAAGGTTACCGTTATTTACAATCTTAAGATCTGGCAGTGAGAATGTGCAGCCCGGCTCCCAAAGCGGCAAACCGTTAGTTCCCTCGATTTTTTTAGTGATGCCGTCAGGAGCTGTCGCCTGTACCCAGCCGAGGGAGCCTTCTCCTTCGGCGTTCTTCCATTCGCCCTTTGTATCTTTGTAGTACAGGCCCACATCCAATGTACCGGACTGAATCTTGTTGACAGCCGTGCTGGCGGTGTCCGTGAACCACGCAAAGGTTGTCGCGATAAGCATTGCCACACACATTGTCAGCGCAAGGGCGCTGGACAGCAATGCTTTTTTAGTTGTTTTACTGTTGGTCATTTACATTACCTCCTTAAAGTTTCTGTCGGTAGAGTTTTGCGGATACGCTCCGCTTACCGACAAAAGCGGAGGTATCAGTTTGCTATTTTTGTTTTTCCTCGAGGGTCGTCAAAGTGCCTTTTGCTTACCGGCACAGCTAAAAATGAGGTTTTTGGCACCCCCCCCCATGGCGAAAATTGCCAATTGTTAATTTTCATGGAATGTGTCCTCCTTTTCGGTTTGTTCTTCCTGCTCCTTTTTCTCCTGCGGCGACCCGCCGGCATCTGCCAGTTGGGCTTTCAGGGCGAGAAGCTCCTGCATCATCCGCTGGGTTTCCGCCTTGTCCGCTTCGATTTTGCTCTTTTCTGCGTCAAGCTCTTCCTGCACTTCCCTTTTGTACTTCCTGAACAGCCTTATGCACCGCAGTCCCTCAAGGAGTATCAGCACAAGGAACGGAATCAAGATGCAGATGATATAGCCCTGAGTGGTCTTTAGGAACTCGAAGAAAATTCCCACTTTCGGGATGTGCCCCACATATTTCCCCAGAACATACGGATAGGTCACGATGGTTTCGTCATCGGTGTCCGTGGTGGTTCCGTAGGTGATGAACCCCGGATTTCCTTCCTTGTCGGTGGTGAGCTTCCGTATTTTGTGCATGACGGTTTCACCGAAGTTTGAGGTGTTTTGCGAGGTGTAGGCTATGATGTCCCCCTCGGCAAGTGTGGTGCAGTCAACTTCCTTTGCGATTGCAAGATCCCCCGCGTCAAAGTCGGTGGCGCTCATGGAGTCCGTCAGCACGATAAAGAGCTTGTAGCCAAAGAGGTTTCTGTCCGTCCTGTCAAAGGTTGTCACGGATACAATGGTAAAAATCATCATGCAGGCGGCAAGGGCAACTATCAGCCACACCGCGATTGCTCTAATTATTTTCAGTGCTTTCAAATTTTCTCTCCTTTAATTGAATTTTTCTTTCGGTTATGTTTCTGTAGCAAATTTCCTAGTCAAATGCCCTATTCGGGTTATTCTTCGTCTGGGTGGCATCTGCCCGGAGCTCAAATGCGAGATTGAGGTTCTGAGCCTCGTTTCCTTTCTCCGGCGGGAAGTAGAAATATATTTTCAACGGCTTTTTTTCGCCCGCTGCCAGCTCATTATCTGCGACCTTTACCTTGTCTTTTGTAAGCTCCTTTGCCGTTCCCTGCCAAAGGACAGTTTCGCCGTCCTTTATGGTAATCTCAAGCACATCGCTAAGGCCGCCTTCCACTTCGTCAAAATATATCTTGTAGTACACCGCCCAGGTGCCTTTATTCTCAATGAAGAAGGGCTTTTCTACGGTCATTCCCGGTTCAAAGAGAAATTCGTTTTCCTGAATGACAGGGTTTCCATCGTTTAAATTTATCTTGATTGTTCCTGTTTCAAACAAATTGTTCTCTACCGTAACTCTTGCGTAAATCAGCGCGAAGGTGGTTATGCAAAGGCAGATTGAAAGGATTATGATCGTGATGATTCCGGCGGTGAGTTTTCTTGCGGTTTTTGTCTTAATCATCTTCCTCACCGTCCTTTTGCTTTTTCTTTCCAAGCAGGAAAATCGTTCCCCCACCTGTCAAAGCTGCAAGGCCAATCCAAAGAAAGAGGTCTTGGCTGTCGCCGGTCTTTGGGATGCCGCCTTTTTTGCCGGTTTCTTTGCCGTCTTTGTCATTATCGCCTTTTGCATTGTCTTTGTTATTGTCCTTTTTATCATCTTTTGAGGGCTTGTTATCGTCCTTATCCTGATCGGTCTTGTCTTTGTCCGGGTCGTCGTCGGTTTTGTCCTTGTCCGGATCATCATCGGTTTTGTCCTTGTCGTAGCCGCCACCGCCGCCGTCATACACATCCTC
>CAVJCN010000299.1:0-3353 GCA_963647945.1 Absicoccus sp.
CAGGAACAGAAACTAAACCATCAAGTTGAAGTATTTGAAATAGAAGAAGGTTCGATCAAAACTCGATGTAGGGAAATAGTAAGAGATTTTTTCAGAGAACTGAGGGATCTTAAGAAGAATACAAAAGAACAGAAATCGGAGGACACAGGAAATGAAAAGAATAGGCAGAATCATTAGCCTTGCTGTAATTTTAACAGTATGCGCAACGATGTTTTGCTTCGCAGAGAATGCAGGAGAGGGAACGCTTGTACTGAATGACACTTATCCTAAAGACGGCGCGACGGGAACTGCAGTGGAAAACATGGGCGTTAAGCTGTATTTTGACGCAACTTTTACAAAGGAAAAGCTCAAAAATGCAAACGAAGATGCAGTGACGCTTTTGGACGAGCAGGGTAACACGCTGCCTACCCAGGTGCTTTATTCCCAGAAAGAACCGGGGGTTGTTCTGGTGCTGTTTGACAATACAAATCAATCCGATGATGTGAAGATCGAGCAGAATGCAACTTATACATTCAAGATTTCCAAGGATTTCACAGACGATGAGGGAAACACCCTCGGCGCAGATAAAACCATTTCTTTCAAGACTTTGAATCAAACTGCAAGTATGGCAATAAATACCCTTATGATGTTCGGCATATTCGGAGTTATGATGTTCGTAACCGCGAAAAATGCTAAAAAGAGCGCCGAAAACGAGAGTCAAAAGGAAGAAAAAGTAAATCCGTACAAGGAAGCAAAGAAAACAGGTAAATCAGTAGAAGAAATCGTTGAAAAGGATCAGAGAGAAAAGGCAAAGAGAGCCGAAAAAGCGGCAAGAAAAGCGGCTGCCCAAGAAGAGGACGAAGAGGATGATTATTACGATGACGGCAACTACCATGTAAAGGGCCCGCGTCCTATTGCAGCGGCAGGCGGCAAATATATAACGGGACGCAAGGCAATTGCAGAGGCGAAGGCTGCCGAGGAAGAAAGAAGAAAAGCGCAAAAGGCAAAAGGTAAAGGCAAAGGCAAGAAAAAATAGGAGTCCGAAATGTCCGACCCGAAAATGCGAGAGGTAGAAATTAAGTCATACGCAAAGGTGAATCTTGCTTTGGATGTAGTGGGCCTGCGGGAGGACGGATATCATTTGCTTGAAACGGTGATGCAAAAAATCGGCCTTGCAGATGACATCTTGATCAGATGGGAAGAAAACAACTCGAAAAAGCCGGAGATTCTTCTTTCCCCGGGGAAGCCGTATTTGCCTAAGGATGAGCGAAACCTTGCGTACAGAGCGGCGCAGATTATGGCTGAAAAAGCAGGCGCAAGGGGCAGGCTTAAAATATGGATTACAAAGAAGATTCCCGTTGCTGCCGGTCTGGGTGGAGGAAGCTCAAATGCGGCGGCGGTGATTATAGCCCTAAACAGGCTTTGGAATATGGGGCTGAACACATGGCAGCTGTGCGAGATTGGCGAAAAGCTGGGAGCGGATGTACCTTTTCTGGTGCTGGTGCACAACACGGGATATGAATGTGCTTTTTGCCAGGGAACCGGCGAAAAAATGACCGCCCTAAAGAGAGGCATGAAAAAGCATATCGTCCTTGCAAAGCCGGCGCTGGGAGTATCTACAAGGGAAGTCTTTGCAGGAATTGATTCCTGCCGGCGTGAAACCAAGCCGGATGTAAAATCCCTTATAAGCGGCCTAAGCTCCGGAAATAATAAAATGATATACGATAACATGGGAAACGCGCTGGAAGATTATACGCTTGATCGTTATGCAGAGGTGCGAAAACTCAAAGAGCTCATGCAGAGAACCAAAGGCGTTCAGAAGGTTTTGATGAGTGGCAGCGGGCCTACTGTTTTTGCAATTTACGAAACATATAAAAATTCAAAACGGGCGTGCCTTGCGCTCAGAGAACAAGGGTACGAAGCTTATTGGACGCAAACGATGCGGAAAACGGAAATCGGAGGAAAGAGAAATGCTGAATTTTGATTTACAGAACCACAGACCTTTAAGGGAAATCGTATACGAAGAATTGAAAAGACAGATCATGATAGGAGAAATTCCTCCGGGAACACGCATGATGGAGGTTGAACTTGCGGAGGATATGGGTGTGAGCCGAACTCCCATAAGAGAAGCGATCCGAAAACTGGAAAAAGAGGGTCTTGTAAGTATCGAACCTAGAAGAGGCGCCTATGCCTCGGAGGTTTCCATCAAAGATATGGTGGATGTCCTTGAAGTAAGAGAGTTCTTGGAGGGCATGGCGGCAGGTCTTGCTGCAAAGAAGATTACCGAAGAAGAGGCGGATAAAATCAGAGCGGCTAATTTGGCATACAAAAAAGCCGTTGAATCCGGCAATACCGATGAAATCATCAAGGAAGATGAAATTTTCCACAAGCTGATCGTTAATTGCAGCAGAAACAAAACCTTGATTCAGATGATTAACCAGATTCAGGAGCTTGCCCTGAGATTCAGATACATTTATTACGAAGATTTTTCCAGATACAAGAATATGCCCTATGAACATCAGGAAATTCTTGACGCTGTCTTGACCGGCGACACCGAGATCGCAAGAGGAAAAGCGGATGCCCATATTCTCAGACTAAAGGAATTTGTGGTTAAACAGGGGGAAAACATCGTAAAGGGACAAAACCAAAACGCATAGCCGCCGAAAATGGCAGACTGAAATTACATAAATGTCGACAAGGAGAGCTTAGGCTCTCCTTTTATAGTGGTGCACCCTGATTTTATGAGGCGCTCTGATTTTACGAGGCGCTTTGAAAAGCCGGGATATAGGGAAAGCCGTGAATAAAAGAAACCCTTGCCGAATAAATTGTAGCAAGACCAAGTTTGGAAAGGGGAAAAGCAATGACATTTGAAAAGGAAATACCGGATTATGCGATGCTGCCTGCGAAAGAAACGGAAGAAATGAGGAAACCGGAAGAAGCTAAAGAGGCGAAAGAACCGAAAGAGCAGAAAGAACCGAAGGAAACCCTCATAACTCCCGTTACAAAGGGCGCAGTTTATTCATCTATGCAGATGACAAATATAACCGAAAAACCAAAGACAACAATTACGGTTGAAGAAGACATTCTTGTGCCGGATACAAAGCCGGATCTTGCGGAAATATTGATGACAGACGGCAAAGCAACGCTTTCTTCGAGAGAAATAAGCCGGACAAACAAAAGCGATGAGTACATCAATCTTTCCGGGGACATAGAGCTGGAAACCCTGTACCTGCCGGAAAAACCGGAACAACATTGCGGAGAAATCATATCGATCCCCGCGAGGATTCCCTTTAAGGAACAATGGCATATTTCCCTTGAACCGGGTGCCTGCCTGATTTTGGAATGTGAAATTGAAAAAATAGACTACATGGTAA
>CAVJCN010000300.1:0-3328 GCA_963647945.1 Absicoccus sp.
GGCGCGTAGGTATACCAGCCGAAGCCCCAGCAGATTGCCAGCGCTTCTTTCATGCCAAAATCCGTCATCAGCGAGAAAATAATTCCTGCGAGGGTCGTCCCCAAAACCAGCATCATGGGAACCAGAATCACCTTTATTCCCGTTTTTTTAAGCCTCGAGATAACCGTTCCGTCAAGTCCCAAGCTGAACCCAACGAGTCCTACGAGACAGCAAAGCCCCACTATAATGGCGGTGGAGGTTACAGAATCGAAGGCCCCATAGTTTTCCCTAAAGGCCTGTCTTATGACAAGGTAGCCTACAAGCATTGCCAGCACCACATCTATTGCGATATACAGGGTGGTTTTGAGGTTATCCTTTGCCTTTAAATTTTCTTCCTCGATGCTCTTTTCTGCGATGTTCTTTTCTGCGATGGTTTCCCCGGCAAAGCTCCCCTCTGCTGCGGCTTTTTCCTCCCTTCCTTCGGCAAGCTCCGTGATTTTATCCCCACGCTTATCAAGTTTCATCACCTTTCGCATAAGGCTGACGCAAATCATACTCAGGGCGATGGTGAGAACAGTTATGACCACCGACTGAACCCCTATCGTGCCTAAATTGGAGGTAACTTCCTCGTTTGAGCCCATTCTTATTCCCATTATGAAAACAATTATATACATGATGGCAGTAAGCCCGTTATTTACCCCGCAGTCCAGCCTTTCTTTTTTGTCCCGGAGTTTGGAAGCTATAAAGTAGCAGGCCACCATAATCGAATAATACAAAAGTAACAATTTCATTTTTCTCACCTGTTAATAAACTTTTATATTTCTTGTATATTTCCCGTAGTATATTTTCTGTAGTGTATTTCTCGTGCATCTCTCGTATATCTTCTGCTATCTTATCACAAATCCCCGAAAAAGTCCCGCGAAAGTCCTCAAAAGCTCTGAAAAATTCCCGAAAAGCCCGAAGGACCCCCGAAGAAAGCCGCGAAGAAAACACGAAGAAAGCCGCGAAAAATCTCCAAAGGCTCCCAATTTTTGTTTTTTGCCATATTGTACGGACTATCCATTCATGCTATACTAAAAGATATCCCGCCACAGCGGGTGCCCCGGCAGAGGGGCAGCAGGCATATAAGCATATGATAAGCATATAGGCACACAAGCGTAATATAAGCGCGTAATACAGGCGCATAGCAGGAGGAAAAATATGGTAAAACAATTATATCCGAGAATCGAAATAAATCTTAAATATCTCACGGAAAATGTGGCGACGGTTGTAAAACAATGCGGCGAAATGGGCATCAAGATTGCCGGGGTCATGAAGGGAACCACCGGTATCCCCGAATGTTCAAAATGCTTTGAAGCCGGCGGCGTTTCGCTGATAGCCTCTTCCAGATTGGAACAGCTTGAGGACGCAAGAAATGTCGGGATAAAACTTCCTACCCTTCTTCTCAGAGTTCCCATGCTGAGCGAAATCCCCGAGGTTATAAGGATTGCGGACATGAGCTTAAACAGCGAGCTTGCGGTTCTCAAGGCACTGAACGAAGAAGCCGGAAAGCAAGGAAAGAAGCACAAAGTCCTTATCATGGCAGACCTTGGAGATCTTCGGGAGGGTTTCTGGGACAAGGATGAAATGGTTGATGTCGCCGTGGAAGTCGAAAACGAAATGGAAAACCTCATCCTTGGCGGCGTAGGCACAAACCTGGGCTGCTACGGCTCTATCGCGGCTACTGCGGACAAACTCAATGAGCTGGTTGAAATCGCAGAGCGAATCGAAGCAAAAATCGGCAGAGAGCTTGAATATATTTCCGGAGGCGGCACCACAAGCCTGCCTCGGGTTTTCGACGGCGATATGCCAAAGCGAATCAACCTGCTCAGAGTTGGCGAAGGCATACTTCTTGCCCGTGACCTTGATATCTTTTACGGGTACGACATGAGCAATATGCACCAGGATGTTTACACCATGAAAGCCGAGGTTATCGAGGTTAAGTTGAAACCCTCTCACCCGGTGGGAACCATTACCATTGACGCTTTCGGGCACACTCCGGTTTACACGGATCGTGGCATGAGAAAGCGCGCCCTGCTGGGTATCGGCAAGGTGGATTACGGCAGCATCGATGAGATTTTCCCGAAGGACAAGGGGATTGAAATCATAGGAGCTTCCAGCGACCACACGATTCTGGACATCGAAGATGCGGAAAGAGATATTAAAGTCGGCGACATTCTCTCTTTCGGAATAAACTATGCTTCCATAGTATATCTTACCAATTGCAGAAATGTGCAAGTCGTGTTCGTATAGGAAATTCATAGGCAAAACGCAATTAAAAAAGCGGCGCAAGGCGAATTTGCCGGATGCCGCTTTTTTGCGTTCGCTATTATTTCATATTACTATACCAAAATTATTATACCAAAATCGGCACCAGCACCGGAACCAGTATGCTAAGCACTACCCCCGAAACGAAAGAGTAAATCGCGATCTCGCTTCGGGTGGAGCGTTCAACGATAGGCAGGCACACATCCATAGCCGCCGCCCCGGGCATACCGCAGGTTTCGATATATCCCACCTTTGATGCCACAAAGGGAATCAGCAGGATCGAGAAAAATTCTCTCATTACATTGTGCAGGAAAGAGATTGCGCTGCCTGTCAGGTAGCCGGCTTCCATAATGATTCCCGGAGCAAGGGTGTACCAGCCGAAGCCTGCCCCTATTGCCAGGGAAAGTTTTACATCCAGCCCCATGATCATTCCGGAAATTGCCGCCCCCAGCAAGGTTCCCAGCACCACCGCAAGGGGAAAAGCAAAGATCCTTATTCCTACTTTCTTGAAATTTTCCACGACGGTGCCCTCAAAGCCCAAATCTATGCCTACAAAGAAAAGCAGCACGCAAAGTCCCACTTTTATGATGATTCCCGCCCAGCTTTCAAAGGTCGAAATGTTTTCGCCAAATGCCGTGCGTATGCAAAAATATCCCACCAACATTCCTATTATAACGGCACCGATGATAAAAAATGTCATCTTGTCAATTCCGCTTTCCTTTTCTTCGATGGTCTTGATCTCCTCGGCGAGTTCCTCCCGAGCTTCTTCGGCGGCTGCGGCCGTCACTTTATCGGTAGCCGCCGCATACCCCGCCTTCTCCGCTTCCTTGGACGGGTTCGTATGGCCTTGCATATATCCTTTTTTGTCGATGCCGAAAATCTTCCTGGTAATTGTGATAAACAAAACCGAAAGGGTCATGGTAAATATTGTAATTACGAGGGCATATATCCCGATGGCCCCTATATTCTCGGTTATTTCCTTGTTTGCACCCATACGCATACCCATAAAGAGCACCAGCAGGATTATCGCTGCCGTCTGCAC
>CAVJCN010000301.1:0-3321 GCA_963647945.1 Absicoccus sp.
GTGGTGCTTAGTGTTGCAGCGGTTTGCCCATCCAACGCAGTTCCCGCTACATCTGCCGTCACGGTAGCGGAGAATGTGCAGTTCAGATTGTAGCATGTTTCTCCTTTATAACTTGTATCGCTTCCCGGCGTAGCGGTTGCCGTCAGCGTATAGTCACCCTCCGATGGTGCGGTGAAAGTATAAGTCGTATAATAGCTTTCGCTACCCTCTTCCTTTTTGCCTTCGACCGTTCCTTCATCTTCGTCATTCTTTGTAAGTTCAAAGCTGTTGAAGCTACTTGAATATTCATCGTAGTCATAGCTGTTGGCCTGATATCTCACCGTCAGCACATCGTCCTTTGCCATGTGCAGAGTGAAAGCGCCCCATGTGATATCTTGGGAACTTGTTGGGTTAACGGTGGTATACCATTTGTTCCAGCTATCACCTCTATAACCGGAGTAGCTGCCCTTCGCGGCGTTCTTGTCGGTTACCGCTACATTGCCTTTTATTGCGCTGTACCACTGGTAGCGCACCTTGTCGGTGGTGCCGCCGCTGGCGGTGACTTTGTAATTGTTGTTCGCCGTTGGCTGTTCCGTGATGGCGCAAGCGGTGAGCTGAAGATTTCCATCCGTGTTGCACTCCACGAAGTAGCCCTCCTCCGCAGATGTGAAGTATTGCGCCTTGCCAGACAAGGACTCTCCGGTTTCAGGCGTTGCAATCACGCCCTTTGCAGACGCGCCTTCTCCCAAAGCTTGCATAACGGAAGCATTGCCGTCAAAGTCATCTTTCACTGTGAATGAAGCATCTTGTGGGAGATATATTCCCGCACTATTGTTATAATATGTTTTATCTTCCAACCGTGGATTTCCGGACAATGTCAGCGTATTACCGGAGCAGAGATTAATACCCCAATCGCCGCTCGTGATTGTTCCGCCGGAAACCTGCATGGTGACATTTTTATTATTGTTAAAGTCAAAGCCGTCCCCTTTTTGGCAGGTAACTCTTCCGCCGTAGATGTTGATACCATAGTATCCGCTGCCGATATTCGCATAGCTGGCATAGACGGCGGACTCACCACTATCGTTATTACACACCTCGCCGCCGTACATATTGAATACTGCCACGGTCTGCGCATTGTTAGCGTCGTTATTGTACAACACAATCGTGCCCGAATCGAACACATCGTCGCTGCTTACTTTGCCGCCATAAAGATTCAAGGTGGTTGGAGCATTGGAGTTGTTTACTGTCTCCACCCGAATAGCACAGCTCGATGCACTTGTAATTTGGCCCTCGCCCGCGCAATCGTAGATGTTTAGCGTGGCATTGCCCTTAACACTGATCACGGTGGCTCCGCGGCTCAGTGTGTTGCCGTTAAGGCAGAGGTTCAGGGTCTGGCCGTTCGTGACCGTGAGCGCACTGGTCGGTGTCGCACTGCCGGACAGATACACATAGGCGATGTTGTCGGTATATGGGATATCAGTCGTGCCGTTCCACGCCGTCCATGTTGGTGCTGTCGTATCGTGGCTGTGTCCGCCAACACGCACCGTCCCGCCGCAGACGCAGTGGTCAGTATGCTCCTCTGCATTTGCCGTCATCTGCGCTGCCCACACAAGCCCGCAGACCATGCACAGGCAAATGATTATACTAAACGCGCTAAAAATCTTCTTTTGGAAACTCTTTCGGAAACTTATCATTTCGCTGCCCCCCCCCATGGTATTTTTTGTAAATTCCATTTTGCTGCCAAAGCGCCGGCTTGCACCGGTCAACAAAAGGTTTACTATATTTATAATACATCGTTCATCCATGAACGAATCAAGCTTTTTTTGTGTGAATTTCCGTGCTTTTTTTACTATTTTTTAGATGAGGCGCATCGTATTTCCTCTGAAATTCGTTGACTTTTTCGCATTTCAGGCTATAATATAGATATATCGTATTTTAGCCTGAAAGGAGGGCGAATCATGTATATCGAACGACAGCTTGAAAAGAAGTTTATCGCGATAAATGAGGAGTATGCCTGTGTGCTGCTGACCGGACCGCGTCAGGTCGGAAAATCCACCATGCTGCGGCACCTGATGGAGGGAACGCCGCGAAGCGAGGTAACGCTGGACGATTTGGAGGAACGCAGGCTTGCCAAAACAGATCCCGCGCTGTTTTTGAAGCTGCATCCCGCGCCTGTTCTTATCGATGAGGTTCAGTACGCGCCGGAGCTTTTTTCGTATATAAAGATCGCCGTGGATAACGGCGCTGCCGCCGGCTCTTATTGGCTGACCGGCTCACAAAGCTACCGCCTGATGGAGCTTGCCCAGGAGTCGCTCGCAGGAAGAACTGCAATTCTTCACCTGTCTGCGCTGTCGCAAGCCGAGCTTTGCGGAGCAAAAGATGTTCCGCCCTTTTCACTGGGGCTTGAGGGTTTGCAAAAGCGCAAGGCTCTTCTTTCTCCCGGAACGCCCGGTGAGATATATCAAAGAATCTGGGAGGGCGCACTTCCCGGCCACCGAAGCGGCAAGTACAAAGACCGAAATGTTTTCTACAGCAGCTATGTTCAGACCTATATCGACCGTGATGTATCCACCGATATCCCCGGCGTAGACAAGATTATGTTTGCAGATTTTATTCGTGCCGCCGCCTGTAGAAGCGGGCAAATGCTGAATCTGCACGATATTGCCGGAGATGTTGGCGTAAGCGACGACACGGCGAAGCGCTGGGTGAAAGAACTTGAAAAATCCGGTATCCTGTTCTTTCTGCATCCCTACTCCAACAATCTTCTGAAACGGACGATCAAAACCCCTAAGCTGTATTTTTTTGATACAGGTCTTGTTTGTTATCTCACCCGATACGCAAGCCCCGAAATCCTGATGAACGGAGCGATAAACGGAGCGATTCTGGAAAACTTCGTTGTAGCGGAGATTATGAAAACCTACAGCAACAACGGGGCGGACTTCCTGCTGCACTATTATCGGGACAAGAACAGCAACGAAATCGATTTGATTATGGAAAGCGACGGACAACTGCATCCCATCGAAATCAAGAAGAGCGTTAATCCGCCGACGCAAATTACGCGGGCATTTAAGCTGCTGGACAAAGCGTCCGTACCCAGAGGGGCAGGGGCAATTATCTGCCTTCGGGAGTCCCTAAGTGCAATCGACAGCAGCACCTATATTATCCCCGTTTGGATGATCTGATTTTGCGTAAAACGCAGGGAAAGAAAAGAGTTTGAGGTGATACTATGAATAATGACACAAAAAAGTTGTTTCGGATTGCGGAGGCCGCCAAGGCCTGCGGCATTTCCCGAAGCACCATACTGAGAATGGAGGAAAATGGGCTTCTGACCCCCGCATATAC
>CAVJCN010000302.1:0-3294 GCA_963647945.1 Absicoccus sp.
AAACCGGGCAGCGTGGTTATGCTGAAGCCGAACGCTGGTCACGCCGAACCGCCGGAAACTTCTGTCTGCACCAACCCGGAGGTTGTAAGGGCGGTAATAAGAGAAGTTAGAAAAGCCAACCCTAAGGAAATCGTAATCTGCGAAGCCGCGGCAATCGGCTGTGACACTTTGGAATGCTTTAAGGTAAGCGGCATCCAGGCTATGGCAGATGAAGAGGGCGTGGAGTGCTATGATATCAAGAGAGAAAAGGATCTTGTTACCGTGGCGGTTCGCGGACATCGCTCCAATATAGAAAAGGTAAAACTTCCGAGAAGATTGATCGAAGCAGATCATCTCATTAACCTTCCTATCCTGAAAGCCCACGCGTCTATGGTATTTTCAGGCGCACTCAAAAACATCAAGGGCGTTGTTCAGGACAAGGTGCATATGGATATGCATAAGCAGGATCTTACCATGGCAATGATGGATGTGTGGTCGGTATGCAAGGCAGATTTGAACATCATGGACGCACATCGGGCAGCCTCGGGTTACAGCCCGCACATGCCTGTACCGATTGAAACCAACATGATTCTGGGCTCAAAGGATCCGGTTGCCATTGACCGTGTAGCCTGCGAGGTTACCGGCATCGACACTTCAGGAGTTTCCTATTTTACCGTTGCGGAAAAGGCAGGACTGGGCTGCTACTCAATGGATCAAATTGAGGTGATCGGTGATAAAATAGAGGATTGCTTCTATCAAATGTGGATTCCGTATATCGGCGATATGAGCGTGAGATGGCCGGAATACGATGTGAGGTGCGCAGGAGGATGTTCCAGCTGCCAGGCGCTTCTTGCAATAAACATGGAAGAACTTAAAGCAGTAGGCGCATATGACGAAAACAAAGGAATGACGGTGGTAATCGGCGGCCTCAATGATATACCGGCGGATATTCCGGATGAAAAAATTGTTTTACACGGAAATTGCACAAAGAAATACTTAAAGCAACACCCGAATGCATATCACATTTTGGGATGCCCTCCGAATGAGCCGGCGCTTTATTTAACCATTCAGCGCCACGAAACCATCGACGGAACCGGAGATCAGGAAGACGAGATCATCCGTCCGTGCATGGCAAGGGATGCTGAGGTATGGCATGACTATGTATTTGCAAAATACGAGGAATACAAGAAAGGGAACCTGGAAAATGGATTCTAAAAACAGCGCGCTGCACGCCGAGGGATATGTACGGGTTCCGGCGGGGAAAGAATTTTGGGAAATGCTCGAGATCATGTTTACCGATGAATTTATGAAAACATATACGAACTTTGAGAGTTTTGAGTATTTTCGCTATTCCAGCGCGGTTATGGTAAATTGGGGAGGCGCGGAAATGATTTACCACAAAAAGGTCTTTGACCATTTCGTTTGCGAGAGCACGAAATTCGGCACATGGGACGAGATGGTGATGAAAGCTGCCGACCTTAGATTCATACCGCAATAATTAAATTCGTATTGCAATAATTAGATTTGTATCGCAGTAATCGGATTCACATTGCAATAATTAAATTTGCATCGCAATAAATTAGGATAGGAGGAAAAAACAGTGAAAGAAAATAAAAAGTTGCAGTCGGAAAATACGAAAGCAAATTTCGGGAAAGCATGGGCAATTATTCTCTATTGTGCGGTTATGTTCTGGTTCCTGATCGGCTTTTCCATTGACGGACAGAATATCGTAATTGATGTTTTTGCAGGGCAGCATTGGGAGAGCTTGGGATTTGCAGATCAAACGGCCCTTCATGCCGAACTTCTTAACCTGGCAATGTGGGCAGGTTTGATAGGCGTAATTGCATACTTCGTTATCGGAAGAATCTGCGTAAAAGTAGGGGGCAGAACCCTTTCGGCCGTATGCCTTGCATTGGCAGGCGCATCGTATATCTACTATGGACATGCAACGGACACCACCAGCTACTTTATCGGATTGACCCTTGTTACGATCTTCATCAACGGCGCTGCTTACATCGGCGGCGGAAACCTTGTAACTCAATGGCTGCCGAAAAAGAAAGGCCTTGCCAACGGCTTCACGACCATGGGGCACAACCTGGGCTCGGCGCTGTATGTTCCGCTTATTGCAGCTCTAATAGGAGCCTACGGAATGGCAAAGGGCATGACGGTAACCGGCGTTGCGGCGATTGTGATTGCGGTAATCGCTTATTTGGTGATCCGCGATACTCCGCAGGAATGGGGAATGTATCCGGACAATGTAACAAAAGATGTATATGAAAAAGAATATGCGGAGTTTAGCACAGAAAACACAAACCGTTGGACGGTGGCTAAACTCTTGAAAACTAAAGAAATGTGGCTTGTATCTCTTATCATCGGTATAAATCAGCTGGTAACCACCGGCGTTATGAGTCAGATGGTTCCCAGAAATGTTGAACTTGGATTCACCCAGGAAAAAGCGGTGCTTTTGATGACCGTATGTGCCCTTATCGGCCTTGCGGGTTCCTATGGTTTTGGATTCCTGGATCAAAAGATGGGCGTAAAAACAGCCATCAGAACCTTCCTTATTTGGTATTCGGCTGCTCTTGCGGTTAACTACATAATGAATAATATGATAGGCGGATATATCTGCGTTATGATGGTAGGCGTTGCGATCGGAGCTTCGGCGAACTTCATGGTTTCCCTTCCGGCATCGGTTTTCGGCAGGCACAATTTCGACCTTGTATATTCGATATATTTCCCAATCATGGAAATTGTATTGATGCTCAACTACAAGATTAACTCCGTTGCCCTTTCACTGACAGGAAGCCTGAGAGGCGCATATTTGGTATTTATTGCACTGCTTATCGTAAATATCGTTTTGATTTCGGTGCTCAATGTAAGAAAGTACAACCTCGACTATCAGAAGGAAGATGAAATTCTCGCAAAATAGGCGGTGATGAAATTCTCGCAAAATAAGTGTTTGCAAGAAACACAAAGCAAAATGCCTCAAATAAAAAACCAAGCGGGGATGACTCAAATAAATAACTAAGCAGAGATGCCTCAAAACAAATGACAAAAGGAAGTATGTGCATGGCCAAAAACAGCATATGCTTCCGTCTTTTGCGGCATGATTTTCAGAGAATAGACATCGCAGGATATGAAAAAGTTGGAGTTTTTGGCAGGATTGCTGAAACTCTCCAACTTTTTTCGTTTTTGCGGCATGATTTGCCGGCAATAGACGCGGATTTTTCCCGAAAGTTGGATAAAATCCGCGTTCCCGCCCAAAAGCCATGGCAGAAACGCACCGAAAACATTGCTTTCAGCACAATTCCGGCA
>CAVJCN010000303.1:0-3287 GCA_963647945.1 Absicoccus sp.
TTCTATGACTTTGCCGTGGCATGGTACTACTCCGAAAAAGGAAACCGCCGACCGGGCGAGGAACACGGCTCTGCCTACTGGGGCCGTCCGAAAGAGGTGTGCGCCCACTTCCGAACCAAGAAGAACGACCGCTATCTGCTTATCTCCAAGCATATCCGTATCAGCATGAATGTCCGGGCACTGCCGCCGCAGCATCAGGTGAACGCAAATATTCTGGTGATTGGCGGCTCCGGTGCAGGCAAAACGCGCTTTTTCATCAAGCCCAATCTCATGCAGGCCGAGTGTTCCTACATCGTCTGCGACCCAAAGGGCGAAACCTACCGTGCTGTAGGCGGTCTGCTTGAGAAGATGGGCTACGAGGTGACGATCTTCAACCTCATCGACATGAAGCAGTCCGACTGCTACAACCCGTTTGCCTATCTGCACACGGATATTGACGCCTTTCGGCTCATCAACACACTGATCCAGAACACCACACCGCAGAAGTCGCAAACCTCTGACCCGTTCTGGGACAAGGCGGAAACGGCGTTCCTTTCGGCGCTGATTCTCTATCTGTTCCACGAAGCACCGGAGAGCGAGCGCAATTTCGGCACGCTGATGTACATGGTCATCAACGCCGAGGCCCGCGAGGAGGATGAAAGCTACCGCAGTCCGGTGGATCTGCTGTTCGACGATTTAGAGCGCGTGGACGAGGATCACATTGCGGTGAAGAACTGGAAGGTGTTCAAGCAGGCTGGGCCGAAAACCGCAAAATCCATTCTGGTATCTGCATCAACCCGACTGGCAGCGTTCAACACGGAAGAAATGGCGCACCTGACCAGCCGCGATGACCTGTCGCTTGGCACATTGGGCGACCGCAAGCGCGTTATTTTTGCCGTTATCCCCGATGAGGACACCACTTTCAACTACCTTGTGGGGCTGATGTACTCACAGGCGTTCCGAGAACTATACCATGCCGCAGACAACAAATACGGCGGCAGACTTCCGGTTCCGGTGCGCGTGCTGATGGACGAGTTCGCCAATGTCGCACTGCCGGAGGACTTTGAACGGGTGCTGGCGACCTGCCGCAGCCGTGAAATCTCCATCAACATCGTCATTCAGAACATGGCGCAGCTGAAGAAGCTGTTCAAGGACAGCTGGGAGAATGTGACCGGCAACTGCGACACGCTGCTCTATCTGGGCGGCAACGAGGCCAGCACCCACGAGTACATTTCCAAACTGCTGGGCAAGGCCACCATCGACACCCGCACACGCGGCGTGACAAAAGGACGCAGCGGCTCCAGCAGCACCAACTACCAGAACGCAGGCCGCGAATTGCTCATGCCGGACGAGGTACGGATGCTGGATAACCGCAAGGCACTCATCTTTATTCGCGGTGAGCGCCCTGTAATGGACGACAAATATCCCATCCAGAAGCACCCGAACTACCGATTGACTGCTGATGGCGGTAAGCCGCCTTATAAAAAGAAGTTTGACATTCCCAGCTATGAGCAGAATGACCTGCCCCATGAAATCAATATCGAAAATCTTGAAATATTGGAGGAAACCGAACATGAAGAAGAAAACCACTCTGAACCCCACCGACCGGACGCGCAAGGCAAAACGGCGCTATTTCGCCGCTGTGCTGACCTGCGTGCT
The DNA here is from genome assembly GCA_963647945.1 of Absicoccus sp. Classification (GTDB taxonomy): domain Bacteria; phylum Bacillota; class Clostridia; order Peptostreptococcales; family Anaerovoracaceae; genus CAG-238. The sequence continues at coordinate 1,639 of CAVJCN010000303.1, forward strand.
GGCCTGCGCCGTCTGCACGCCCGCTTTCGCCGCCGGTGAAGATCCGCTGACTGCCATCAACAACCTGTCTACCTTTGTCTTTTCCGCTATCAAGGCCATCGGCGTGATCCTGCTGGGCTGGGGCGTAGTGCAGATCGGTCTGAGCTTGCAGTCCCACGATCCTTCGCAGCGCAGCACTGGCTTTCTGACCTTTTTCGGCGGTTTAGTCATTGCGTTCGCAAAGGAAATCCTCGACCTGATTTTGAAGTAAACTGCATGAACCACAACAGCCGCCTGTTTTCAGTGAAGCAGGCGGCTGTCCTTTCTGGAGGTGATATATTTGGACGATAACTGGATCGTAGAAAACTTAGAGGGTGCCTTTGCCACATGGAACTCCAAGCTGACCGAGATATGGTCACTGGTGAGCGAAACACCTCAGCACTTCAAGAACGGTGCGATTTGGGCGGTATGCCAGAACATCAACACCGCATTGCAGGCCATCGGCTATGGACTGCTCATTTTATTCTTTGCCATCAGCATTTTCCGCAGCACAGCGAACTTTCAGGACTTTCGCAGACCGGAACAGGCATTGCGGCACTTTATCCGCTTTGTGGCGGCGAAAACTGCCGTGACCTACGGCATGGATATTATGACTACGCTGTTCACCATTTGCGGCGGTATCGTCAGCACGGTGGCAGGTAATCTCGGAAATCTCACGGGCGCATCTGTGGCGCTCCCGGAGGAAATTAAAACCGCCATTGACGAGGTAGGCTTTCTGGCGAGTATCCCGCTGTGGCTGGTAACGATTTTAGGCAGCGTGTTTATTACGGCGCTGTCCTTTGTGATGATAATGACTGTGTACAGCCGTTTCTTCCGGCTTTATATGTACACGGCGCTTGCGCCTATTCCGCTGTCCACCTTTGCAGGCGATGTGACCTCGAACACCGGACGCACCTTTATTAAAAGCTACCTCGGCGTGTGCATGGAGGGAGCGGTCATTGTGCTGGCCTGCATGATATTCGCCGCCTTTACCAGCGGCGGCGCACCGGGTATCGCAGACCCGGACGCTTCGGCGGTGACGATGGTGTGGAGCTATCTGGCGGAAACCATCTTTAATATGCTGGTGCTTGTTGGACTGGTAAAGGGTGCAGACCGAATCGTGAAAGAGATGATGGCGCTGTGAGCGCAGACTGTTTTTCTCGGGACAATCGTGCTATAATCGACTTAACAAATCGGAATTTGGAGGTGTCTTTATGTATGAAGTAAGTAAAGCATTTCATAGGCAATACGCAGATATGTATGATAACTTCGTGAGAATTTACTTCAAAGACGGCTCTGTTCGCACTGGATTATTTAACGATGAATTTTATGACGACAGTTCCATTCTTGTCAGTTGCGAGGTTATTAAAATTACCGATATTGACCGAATGGAATTACTTGATAAATAAATTACCATTTGTTGGATTGATTTTTTGCACGATTGTCCGAACTGCGCTACACTATCCTCACAAGGAGGTGCTGACCGTGTTCAGACAAATCATTTTCCCCATTCTGTTTTTCCTGCTGCTCCCATTGTGGTTCAAGCTGCTCATCAAACTGCGGCTGGGGCCTGCGCTGGTCTATGTGATCCTTGGCAACACCGTCTGGCTGGACTGGGCGGCACACCATAC
>CAVJCN010000304.1:0-443 GCA_963647945.1 Absicoccus sp.
AATTCAATACGAACCGCGAGACCTTCAAGTACAACGAATACACGCTGATGGATGAGGCTCAGTTTGCCGAGTTCATGGAGAATGTTCATGCAAGGCAGTTCTATGACACAGGGGTTACTGCCGAATACGGAGATCAGCTTTTGACCCTTTCTACCTGCGAATATACCTATGCCAACGGTCGCTTCGTTGTCGTAGCGAAGAAGGTGTGACTTGTCTGCTCTGAGAGGAGGTGATGGCTTTGGGCAGGATAAAAACAAGGGAAAGCACAAAGAACATCAAGGTTCTTGATAAGGCGGCGGTTGTCTCCGAGCGCATGAAGACGGCGCTCGTCCGTTCCAAGGATCAGGCAGAAAACCTGATGGACGACGGACAGATTTCACCTTCCGAGTATGCGGAGGACAAAATCCGCTATGCCGCTGAGGATTTGACGGATCGTGTTGGTC
>CAVJCN010000304.1:453-3284 GCA_963647945.1 Absicoccus sp.
ACCGGGAACATCGCGAAGAAAAGCGTATTCGGAAAAACGAGGAGCGGGTTCGAAAGTACGAAGAAGAGCTGCGCAGATCCGCACAGACTTCCGCTCCACAGCAGAAAGCGGCGCGTGACACCGCAAAGAAAAATGTTGAAGCGCAGAGAGCCGGCACGCGCACTAAGCGCAATCAGACGATTAAAACCGCGAAGAAAACCGAGCACACCATCAAGCAGTCTGCCCGTTCTGCCGGGAAACAGACCGTAAAAGCCGGTGCAAAGGGAACGGTAAAGTCAACGGAAAAGGCCGTAAAGACTGCGGAAAAAACCTCCAAGGCTGCCATCAAAACTGCGGAGGCAACAGCAAAGGCAACGCAAAAGGCAGCGGCTGCGGCTACAAAGGCCGCACAGAAAGCGGCGGAGATCGCCTGCCAGACTGCTATCGCTGCCTACAAAGCAGCTGTTGCTGCCGCAAGAGCCATTGCTGCGGCGATCAAGGCCATTGCAGCCGCGATCAAAGCGCTGGTTGCGGCTATCGCTGCCGGTGGATGGGTCGCAGTCGTGGTCATTGTTGTTATCTGCCTTATTGCGCTGATCGTCGGCTCCTGCTTCGGCATTTTCTTTTCAAGCGAAGATACCGGCTCAGAAAAGACGATGCGGCAGGTCATTCAGGAAATCAACCTGGATTACCAGAACGAACTGGATGCCATCAAGGATTCCGTTGCATATGACGCGCTTGAAATGTCCGGTTCCCGTGCCGTATGGCCGGAGGTGCTGTCGATCTATGCCGTCAAGACGACCTCCGACCCGGATGATCCCCAGGAGGTGGCGACCATCACTCCGGAAAAGGAACAGCTTCTGAAGGACCTGTTCTGGGAGATGAATGAGATCACCCACTGGACAGAAATAAAGACAGAGACGGTCATTGTGGAGACGGATGACGGCAACGGCAATATCCTTGAGGAAGAAGTGCAGGAGACGATTACGACGCTCTATATTACCGTCAGCCACAAAACCGCAGACGAGATGGCTGCGGAGTACGGCTTCAATGAAGACCAAAGACAGCAGCTTGCGGAGCTGCTTGCGCAGGACAGCAGCATGTGGGCGGCGGTGCTTTACGGAATTTATGGAGCAGATGACCAAATCGTTGCCGTAGCACTGTCACAGGTGGGCAATGTAGGCGGCGAACCCTATTGGTCATGGTATGGCTTCGGCAGCCGTGTGGAATGGTGCGCCTGCTTCGTCAGCTGGTGTGCAAACGAATGCGGCTATATCGATACCGGTGTCATTCCCAAGTTTGCAGGCTGCGTCAACGGTGTCCAGTGGTTCCGGGAGCGTGGGCAGTGGGCGGATAACTCTATGGAGCCCTCGCCCGGCATGATCATCTTCTTCGATTGGGACAACAAAGGCAGCTCCGGTCCGCAGGACGGTCAGGCTGATCATGTCGGTATCGTCCAGAAGGTCGAAAACGGCATTGTTTATACCATCGAGGGCAACTCCGGCGATAGCTGCCGCGTCAATCAGTATCCGGTTGGGTATTATGAGATTCTCGGCTATGGCGTAGTCGCCTACTAAGCAGAACACGGTGTCACCCTTCATCGGGTGGCACCGTGTTTTTTTATTTTCGCAGGCCCTTCGCCAGTGCAATTAAATTATCCAGTTGCTCATTGCTCAGCCCTTTTGCGATAGAGTAAAGCTCGTTTGCTTTCGAAGGGCTGGCTGCATCTATATCAAAGAAGTCTTTGGGCGTTATCCCGAGATATTCGCAAATGTAGAATATCCCGGAAAGTGACGGCATGGATTTTCCGCTTTCGATGTTATTGATATAACCGGGATTTTGCCCCATGGATAAGCTCATATCACGGGCAGAAACACCCTTTTCCTCCCGGAGCTTCGCCAACCGCAAGGAGAAATCTTTCTCAGTCATAACCATTCACCGCCTTTTGTTATATTGTAGCCTATAAATGCTGAAATAATATTTGTTCACAGGCTGTAATTGCGTTGCGGTAATGGTTTATAGATGTTATTATATTGGCGGGTGGTGGTTATCAGATGATAGACATGAAATCCAGAACAGCTTGTTTCACCGGGCATCGGGAACTGCCGGCAGAAAGAATTCCCGAAATCTCCAAGCGCTTGGAGGATACCTTGGTCACGCTGATTGAGCAGGGCTATTGCTATTTCGGCGCAGGCGGTGCCTTGGGGTTCGATACTCTAGCAGCGCAGGCTGTCCTCCGCTTGCGGGAGCGCTATCCGCAGATCCGGCTGATCCTTGTGTTACCATGCCTTAATCAGACTCGGGGCTGGCCGCAAGCGGATATCGACACTTACGAAGAGATCAAGCGCTGTGCGGATAAGGTGACTTACACCTCGGAGCACTATTTTCGGGGATGTATGCAGAAACGCAATCGGCACCTTGTGGATAACAGCAGTGTTTGCATTTGCTACCTGACGAAGCCCAGTGGCGGAACAGCCTATACCGTAGACTATGCCCGCCGCATGGGCCTGCGGATTATCAATATTGTAGAGTGGATATCTGCAATGGGCGGTGCTGCCGGCACCGCCCATTGATTACATATGTGCGCTCGTCTCCCCGCTTGTTGTAATTGATCAGCTCTCGCATTGTCGGCTACAAACGACATTGTATTAAATTTTTCGAGCGAAATTGCCAATACCCCTTGATGCTTTTAAGCAGTTCGGATATAATGTACTGTGTGATTTTGTATGCGGTACGCTAAAGGATATCGCTTTTGAGACGGAGGAAATTCGATGACAGTATCGTATGATAAGCTCTGGAAGCTGATGAAAGTAAATAAGATGAAAAAAAGCGAACTTGCTCAAGCTGCTCAA
>CAVJCN010000305.1:0-2123 GCA_963647945.1 Absicoccus sp.
CCGCGCTCTTTGCCAAAAAGCCAACAATTACAGGCTTAAATCAGCGGTTTTGTTGGACTTTTTTTAGAAAAACCGATATTCATCCAAAATTTAGAAGAAAATGCAAGAAAAAACAGGGCAAAAACGGCTCCAAAATCGCGAAATGTTGTAGAAAATCCGCAATGGAGCGAAAAAGTCCAACATTCGGGTGTTGCCCTCCAACTTTCGGGTGCTGCAAGCCCGGCACTGCAAACCCGGTGCCACAAAGCAACAACCACCGCAAGCCCGGCACCACAAACACAGCACCACAAAGCCACAAGCCGCAAAAAGCCAATTGGCAAAAAACGGCTGTTTTAAACTGTACCCCAGAAGGAGAAAAATGAGCAAAGGGTTATACCCCCAAAAAAGAATGCTCAATCCCAAGAGAGAACAGCCGTTATTCCTATACTGTTCCCGGAGCAAGTGAATAGCACAACATTTACAAAAAATTGTATACCTATCTACTCTTTTTATGGAAAAATGTTGTCCGCTCTTGATTATGGCAAAGAAAGGTGTTAAACTATTAACAGAAAATTTCTGCAAAAAAGGAAGGAATGAAGAGATGTATCAAACAATCAAGTACGAAGTAAAAAACAAAGTAGCGACAGTTACAATTGATAGACCGGAGGCGCTTAACGCCCTTAACTCCACAGTTCTTGACGAACTGTTTGATGTATTCAATGCTATTGACAAAGACGAGGAAGTAAGATGCGTAATAGTGACAGGAGCGGGAAGATCCTTCGTGGCAGGGGCAGACATCGCCGAAATGTCCACCCTTAATCCGGTAGAAGCCAAGAGATTTGCCCAGAAAGGTCACAAGGTCATGAATTTTATCGAAAAGACCGAGAAACCTGTAATCGCAGCGGTAAACGGCTTTGCCCTGGGTGGAGGCTGCGAAATCTCCATGGCCTGCGATATCAGAATCGCTTCCACAAAGGCAGTTTTCGGGCAGCCTGAGGCGGGGCTTGGAATCACGCCGGGATTCGGCGGAACCCAGAGATTATCGAAAATCGTAGGGCCGGGAAATGCGTCACTTCTCATATTGACCGCACAGAATATCAAGGCTGATGAAGCTTACAGAATAGGACTTGTTCAGAAATTAGTTGAGCCTGAAGAACTCATGCCAACTGCTGAGGCTTTGGCAGAAAAAATCGCCGGGAACGCACCGGTTGCTGTAATGGCATGCAAGACATTGATAAACAAAGGCTATCACCTGGATCTCTTCAGCGGCTGCGCACTGGAAGCGGAGGGCTTCGGCGTATGCTTCGGCACCGAGGATCAAAAAGAAGGAATGAAGGCTTTCCTGAATAAGAGTAAATATGAGTACCAGGGAAAGTAAGGGAATAAGCAAAGCAAGTTTCGGATATGGCCTCGGCTGCGTAGGACAGGGAGCAACCTATGCGTTTATATCTACATATTTCGTAATCTATATGACGAATTGTGTGGGGATAAGCTCCGTATATGCCGGCAGCATTATGTCCGTATCGCTGCTGGTAGAAGTATTTGCCGGAGTTTTGATCGGAAATATGTCTGACCGATGCCGGAGCCGGATGGGACGGCGAAAGCCGTTCTTTCTGGCCGGCTCGGTAAGTATGCCGATAATCATGTGTTTTTTGTTTGCTACCATAGGCGGAAGCTTTGAACAGAAATTCATATATTATCTGGTTTTGAGTATATGCTTCCGGTTGTCCTTCGCAAGCTTTGAAATCCCCTACGAAGCCTTTGGTGCGGACATAACAACAGACTATGATGAGCGTACACGGCTGCGAACAATTTCCCGCGTCGGCTCCATTATCGGAAATTTTGCTGCTTATGTTTTGCCCCTGTGGGTGTTGGACTTGTTCCCGCAAAATCAGCCGAAGGGATGGCATGTTGTCGGAATTATTATAGGTGTGATATGTCTGATTTCCTGGCTTGGCTCCTTTTGGATGGCTTCCGAAAAGCCACTGGAATATTCAGAACCGAAGGACAAAAATATTTTTAAAAGCATCTGGGAAAATTATGCAGAGCTTTTGAAACTTAAGCCCACCAGGCTGCTGGTAATTTACAAGGCGGCGTTTTCCACCGCCTTTGCAATTTATAATGTTGCGTCAATATATTATATG
>CAVJCN010000305.1:2133-3278 GCA_963647945.1 Absicoccus sp.
GCCTGGGACTGGACAATCAATACGCATCTTATGTGTATTTTTTTGCGATTATTATTTTTGTTATCGCAACTCCGTTTATTGACAGAACGGCGATACGGGTGGGAAAATCCAAGCAGCAAATGCTCACGATGTTTTTTTCCGGTATCGGTTCCATACTGCTATTTTTATTCTGGCGAGGAAACTTCGTTGGAGGTCTGCTGTATGTACTGATATTTTCCGTTGCCCAGACTTCCTTTTGGCAGCTCAATATGTCGATTTTTTATGACCTGGCTGAAGTGGAGGAATTTGTGTACGGATATCGCAGGGAAGGGGACATCATGTCCATGGTTTCCGTCCTGGGAACCGTTATAACGGCAATTATTGTGCAGATTTTCGGTGTACTGTTTGAAACGGTTGGCTTTGATGCTTCGCTGGCAGAGCAGTCCCCTCAAACCATCCTGTTTCTTGATGCCTCCTTCATGCTGATCCCGGGGCTTTGCTTCCTCTTGGGAGCCGGGGCACTGCGCCTGTTTCCAATCAATAAACGAACCTTTGAATCCCTGACTGCGGCGGTGGCATTGAAACGCCAGGGCAAGGGCTACACACAGTATTGGGAAGACATACGGAAAATCATAGAGTAAATCAGTAAATTAGGCTACTTGAAATGCTCCTCCTTTAAACGATAAATCGTGTTTTTTACAGGGGGCAGAGCCAGTACCACCAGGGTCAGAATGCCTTCGCCTCCTATATAAAAGATATTATACAGGAAGCTGTACCATACCGGATTCATGTTCTCAGGGGCGTACTGCCCGAAATACAGGAAGCCGGAGAGGAAGGAGCAGCAGAACCTGCCGAAAATCGCAACCAGATATCCGATGTAAAGACCGCTTTTTGTCTTTGAGAAAAAGCCCGAAAGGCCAAGACAGCCAAATGCAAGGATGTAGTCCAGGACTACCTGCAGCGGGAAAAGAATTACCGGGTCGATAATCAAATTCAGAAGCCCCAGAGCCACTCCCGATGTAAGGCCCCATTTCGGCCCGCAGAAATATCCGGCGAGGGTTGCACAGAGCATACTGAATAGGGTGATGGAGCCGCCGTAAGGCATTGGAATAATTTTGATCATGCCAAGCACATAAGACAGGGCAATGAGCAGGGCGCAGAGCACC
>CAVJCN010000306.1:0-2075 GCA_963647945.1 Absicoccus sp.
TCCTTAACGAAACCGCTGGGTGCAGACACCTCGCGCACCTGATATGCACCGGGCTTCAGCTTATCAAAGTACACGCTGCCGCCGAGGTCGGTGGTGCCGGTCTGGGTGACACCGCTCTCGATATGCTTAATTTCTACGGTCGCACCGGCAAGAGAAGCACCGCTGTCCGCGTCGATCTTGTCCACGCGCAAATTGCCGTAGGGTGCATTTTCAAAGGTGACGGTCGCGGTATTGCCGTAGTCCACGGAAACGGTCTTAGTGGTTTCCGTGCCCAGCAGGTGCCATTTGGGAGCTGTTTTCTCCGTGATAACATACTGACCGGAAAGGGTCAGCGGAATAATGATCTTGCCGCTGGTATCCGTGACAAAGCTGCCGAGGGCGGTTCCATCCGGGGCCTTTACCTCGAAAGTTGCACCCGAAAGCGGCGTGTTCGTGCCGGTTTCTACCTTGTTGATGATGAGCGTGGTTTCGGTTGGTGTTTCCGGCTCATCCGGCGTATCGGACGGTGTAGAGGAATAGCGGCTGAAAGTGGACTGTCGAATTTCAGTAGTGGGGTCGGTATCGCACATATACCGCTGCAAAGTGCCGTATTTGCTGGTTTCCGCGCACAGAGCGTAGTAAATAGCGTACTTGTAGACATTGGCGTGCAGCGACATCTGCACCGCGCCGGTCTGGTCGCTTACGCTGTCTTTGGGGTACAGCACCTTGAACTGACCGGCATAGCTGGCACCATTGGACGAGGTTCTGATCTTGGTGATGTCGTTGTTGTTCATATCTACGATACGAGTGCCCTCCGGCACTTCATCGGGCATGGTGAAAGCAACGTCGATGTCGTAATCACATACCCATGTTTCCGAATCTGCCGTGAACACCTGCTGCAAGTATTCCTTGCCATCCACGGTGACGAGATAAGCGGAGTCCTTATCCGCCGTTACGGTGATGGTGGGCTGAGGGACGCGGTTCCACCAGATACCGCGTTTGTAAATATCCTTGGCCGCAGCAAGAAGTTTCTCGCCGCGTTCTTTCTCTGCGCCGGACAGCGAGGGATTGACGGTCAGACGGTCAATGCTCCAGCCGTCGATGAGATAGCACCAGAGCGCCATTTTAGTGGCATAGTACGCCTGATATTTGTTGTCCAGTTTGAGTTCGGACAGGCCACGATGAGGGTAGCCATTGGCGATGATGCCGACGATCTTCGGATCGTTGCTGGCTTCATTGGCGATGTACTTGATGCTCTCGCCGGGATTGACTGACTGCGGCACACCCTTTGTCGTAGGGTTAATGCAGTAGGCCGGAATTTCCTTGATCGCACCGCTGGCCGACTTGAAGTTGAAGTAGGTGTAGGACTGGGAACGGACAACGCCGTTCATGCTGAGGTAGGACATTTTATAGCCGCCGTTGGTGATATTCACCTCGCCCAATGCACCGTCGATGGTGCTGCTGGCGGCAGAGGCAAAGCCTGTGCAAAGGCTCAGCATAGTGGAGATACACAAAAGTATCGCTATCAGTCTTTTTCGCATAAAAACCTCCTGAAAATAGCAGCAGCGCAAACCGTGTTCAGGCTTGCGCTGCTGTGAAGTGGTTATTGTGATTATTTCTGCCGCGCCTGCACGCACCAGCGGTACTGCGGCTGGTTCATTACGCAGGTCACCAGCGTCACCACATTATCGGTAGTGGGGTTCAGCACACTCACATCGTTCACGGATACTTTTCGCACCGAGTACACGGAATAGGTTCTTGTGCCGAGCTGGGTCGTCAGCTTGATGGTATCGCCGTTTTTCAAGGTGTGGATCTTCCCAAAGTAGTTGCTGGAGCCGCGATTATGTCCGGCAAATGCCACATTGCCGTCCCAGATAGAGGTTTCAGTAAAGTGTCCGGCACCTTTCCGCATGGCGGCATTGTCCGTGCCCTGATAGATTTTCGCACTCAGCCCAATGGCAGGTGCGGAGAGCGTGCCGAGGGAACCATCCTTGTAATACAGGCCGCTGGTCACAACGGTATAACCGCTGCTCCAAGCAGTACCGCTGTCCGAGGGCGTTTCTGCGGCAGGCGGCATGACCGTAGTAGTGCCACTG
>CAVJCN010000306.1:2085-3271 GCA_963647945.1 Absicoccus sp.
CCGTACCGCTTTCCAGATACCCACCGGTCAGCAGATTAGGTGTCAGCCGCTCACCGGAACCGGGCATATCTGCCATAGGACTGCCAAATGCAGGCGGAATATAGGCGGCGTTCTTGCTCACATCGGTTTCGTAGATGTTCGTGCCGTCGACTACCGTCACCGGCTCCACGCTGGTCGGTTTGCCGAAACTGCCTGCGGCTGCGTCGGCTTCGGTGTACTCAAGAGCCAACGCCGGGGTAGTGGTCAGAACGGTCGCTGTCAGAAGTGTCAGTCCCAGCAGCTTTGCCGTTCTCGGCAGAGGTGTAATCTGCGTCCAGAATTGTTTCATCATCATGCTTTCCTTTCTTCCTGTTCTTGATTTTCACGGCAGTAAAACCGGCAAGGCAGAGCAAAATCAGTCCGCCCGGAATGGCAAGATAGCGCCAGTCCATCGTTGGGCCTTCTTCGACTTCCACCTCCGGTACGACAAGCGGCGTGCCGTGGAACACCGCCACATACTGCACCTTGTCCAGCGATACCTTTTCTACCTCGCCGCTGTACTGCGCGGTGACAGTATAGCCGGTCACATTGCGGCTGGATGCGGTTCCCGTGTAGGTGACAATGGCGGAGAAACGATCTCCGATGGCGTCATCGTCCACATTCTCTGTGTTGTCGGTCTGCCAGTCCACCGTGGAGAAATTGAGCGTCCGCCCGTTCTCGGTCGTGGTTTTAGGGATATACTCCAAATCCATGCTGCTGAGATTGGGATAGGTGCGGGTCGCGGATACCGTCCACGAGTTGTTTTTATATCCGGCAGGTTCTACGGTGATGGTGCTGGTGTCCAGCTTCAGCGTGCCAGTGAAGCCGTCCTCGGTGGTGACGGCCTTGGTATCCGCCAGAAGCGGCAGAATGGCGGTCAATTCCTTGCTTTCGCTGCTGACTGTCACGGTTTCAGTGTATTCCTTGGACTGCTGTTCAGGTAACTCCTGCCGCAGAAGATCGGTCAGCGTAAAAGAATAACCGTCCTGCTCAAAGCTCTGCTTTGCCTGCATGGACGGTTCTTGATTGACTGGCAGTTCGTAGGTCTTTCGCACCTCGAAAATACCGTTGTTCATACTGTAGCTGACCTGCGACGGATATTCCGCCGCAAATGCGGTGGTGCTGAGAAGCAGCAGCACCGCCAGAATGGTGATGGGGTTCTTCATCC
>CAVJCN010000307.1:0-1111 GCA_963647945.1 Absicoccus sp.
AGCGGAAACTGTCCAGTGCAGATTCTTTGATCATAAGATAGGATCATGCGGCGGCTCTTATTGCCGGATTCCCATTCCGCAAAGAGGCCTTGCATTTGAAGCCTTTCGTTGATGTTCGGGTCCAGCGTATAAAGGTCCTCCGTTTCAAAATACACGCCGACCGGGTTTGACGGATTCGTCGTTCTTAGTTTCCGCACTTCCTCAATCAGGTCAGAGATGTTACGGGCAAAACGAGACACACTGGCACAAACGATCAAATCCATTTTCTTCTTCGACGCATCTTCCAGCATTCGTTTGAACTCTGGACGCCATTTTTTCGATGTGCCGGATTTCCCCTCGTCACTGTATATTTCCGCCAGATCCCAGTTGGGCGTTTTGGCAATCTTCTCTGTATAGTACTTTGTTTGGTTTTCGATGGAAGAAACCTGCTCTTTGCTCTTCGTACTCACACGGGCATAAACTGCAACACGCTTATGCTCTGCATCTCGAATGGTAGGCGTTGGTTTTGCTGGACGGAAAATAGTCTGCGGCGGAACCGTATAATGCTGGATTCTCTTCTTCGTTTCATACCGGTAATATTCTCGGTCAGCATCCTGCGGACGCCACATCGGAAGCCGCTGGTCTACGATTTCTTGCTCATCGCCTCGGATTTCCGATTCCTTGTTTTCATCCTTTGCCATGTCCTTATCCGTCCTCCCGTAAGTTTGTGATGGCAGAAGCCACTCCATTCAACCACTTCTGGTGGTCAGGCGGATTCAGATAAATGTAGTCTTCAGCCATTTTTATCAGTGCCTCACGCTGCTTGTCTGCGTTGAGAATCGTGTTGATGTTGAACTGGTCATCGTCGGTTATGATGTCTACCCGTTCTTTCAGATTAAAGATGAAATGGAGCCAGTAGCAGAACTCTCGTGTGTTTGCACTCAAATATCCTTTGGTTTCTGCAAAAATCAGATTCACTTTTCCATCTGCACAATCCCGCATAAGCCGCAGCATCTCAGGACGCTTGGCCGTTTCTTTATAACCGGTGATGTCGATATAAACATCCACGAGTGTGCCATCCTCAAAATCACCAAACCGTCTTTCAATCGCATTTCGATGAAAGGCTCTTATC